>QNFR01000031.1 GCA_003646405.1 Gammaproteobacteria bacterium | reverse complement strand
TTCGATTACTCCATCGTGTTGTATGCGGTTCTTGTATCATGGTGCTGACTGCCACAATAGGAGCGATTATACCAGATGCAATTATGCACCGGGTTGTGACATAAATATCTGCCAGAGATGCAAACGCAGGTATTTTTTCTTCGGCGTGTACAGCTGTGAATGTCGCAAAAGTGGTGAAAGCGGACCTTCACCTCGGTGCCGGAACGGAGCCCACCAGCAGTCGATTCTGGTCACACCGCCCTCCCCCTAGCACTCTCCGGCCCCACCGCTGGCCTGAGATCCGCACCGCTGCCAGCAGAGCCCCAGAACGTACCCTGCTAGGGCTCAGCCCGACTGAAGCCACCCGCACAACCATTCTAAATATCTTTTCCTGGGAACAAATGACCGAATCGTTTCTTAAAATCTGCCTTCCGCTCCCCGGCATCGCGTCCGGTGACTCCTGCGCATTTGTGAGCTGCGTGTGCGTCCCAACCAAAGGGCCACCGCTTAAACTCGTGCGCGTCGCACGCAGGGCAGCGCAATTTATGGCTGCCCGCTGAGGAAGTTTTCCGCGGCGGTCGATAGTGTTTTTTGGCTACAGGCCGATCAAAGTTGTGAGAACCTAATCGTGGAGCCCATATCACGTCACTCGGAGGCATGCCGAAAGGTAGGCATCAAGCCTGTCATGCGCCGGGCCATGGCCAATATCCTCAAAACGAGTTGCCGCTCCATCACCAGTCGGCCAACCCGTATAGCGTGCAGCTTCGGAGAACTACGACTCAACTCCACCACTCTTGGATTTGTGGATTTTTCCGGACCCCAGCACTCGAGCGGTCACCTGTGGAAAAACCTCGATGCAAGGAAAATACAAAGATGTAAAGCGGCATTGAAAATTGACCCACGGACCAGAGGCGTTGTTAGCTCTGCACCTCAACGATGATGCCTAACAGTAACCAGACAGATTCTGTCTAGTTACTTAATTTCGGCAAGTAATTCAGGAAACCTAATCGTCGTTATAAACCCCGGGGCGCTTCTCCATAAAGGCCTTACCACCCTCTTCCATGAACGGAGCAATACAGAGTACCTGGCCACGATCCTCCATGGCGACCACTGCTTCCAGGTTGCCGGCATCCTGGGAGATATTGAGGCCTTCTTTGGTCAGGCGCAGGCCCATGGGTGACATGGCGAGCATTTCGGTGACGAGGCTTTGGCCTGCCGCTTCGAGGTCTTCCGATTCAACGACTTCAGAAACAAGGCCGATGCGCAGGGCTTTTTTTGCGTTAACAAAACGGCCACTCATCATCATTTCAGCGGCATTGGATGTACCGACTGAACGGGGTAGAAAGTAGCTAATACCAATATCACAACCGGTGAGGCCGATTTTTGCCATGGCCACATTCATGCAGGCGTTGTCGGTTGCGTAACGAATATCGCTGGCGAGGGCAAGGGCGAAGCCACCACCGGTTGCGGCACCCTGCATTAAAGCAACAATGGGTTGGGGGCAGCGGCGCATGCGCATGATGATTTCTGAAATCAGGCGCTGGCCACGCAGGTCGGCGGGGTTACTAGCACCAAAGTAACCGATGTCGTTGAGGTCGAGGCCGGAGCAAAAGTGTTTGCCCGCGCCGCGCAGAACGACTACCCGTACAGCATGATTGAAGTAGAGCTTACCAAAGTAGTCGAGCAGTTCTCTGTCATCACCTGGTCGATAGCATCGAAGGCATCGGGGCGATTGAGAGTCAACCAGTCGGTGCCATCTTTGTGTTCGATAGAGAGTGTTTTGTAATTCGTTTCAGTAGCTATTGTCATTTTATTCTCCCGTTTTTTACAATTGATGGCCACGGGGATCACCTCCCGGTGAGCAACAGCATAGCTCCGCAGTTTATTGGTCACGATCTTCCCTGGCTCACCGCCATGGTACTGTTATCCCGCAGTTTACGGACTTGATAGGGTTTCAACTTTTTTTGTGGGTGTGGCGTGTGGATATTCAGCGACACCCCACCGACGACAATTCGAATTCTGGAACCGTTCCCCTGGCAAATCGTTCCCTCCAAGGCAAGCACTAACTTCTCAACATCACTCCACTTGATGCTTTTCCTGACGGGGTTTTCAAAAATACTCAGGCGTGTTTTACGGTCCCTGTTGTTCATTGAAAAATGATATTACTATACAGTATCACTATCAAGAGGGAGTTTTATTCAGCATGGCGTGGGCAAAGCGGCTGGGGTCGCGCTGCTGATAGATGGTATTCTTACGGCCTTTTAAAATTTGTTTTGGCTGCGGAGGTTAGCTATGGGGCTAGAAAAAACTGGGGGACAAGAAGAAAGACCGGGTGTTGATGATCAACTGCGGGCTTATCTCGCCAAATTCGTGGCGTTTAACTTTGGCGACACAGCACGCATGGAAAATGTAGAGCCCATGCTTGGCGGTCATGCGGGCCTGACCTTTGGCTTTGATGTCTTCGAGCAAGCCGGTAAGCAACTCGGTGGCTACATTATCAAGCTGGCTCCCAAAGGTGTACGCCGTGAGGGCAATACCGACATCTACCGCACCGCACCACTATTAAATACCCTGTATGACGCGGGTTTGCCCGTGCCCGCTGTGCCTTTCGCGTCACCGGATGAAGATGAATTTGAGGTGCCCTACGTGGTGATGGAAAAACTCAAAGGCCGCGAGTTCTTTATCTGGGGGCCCCATGAGTCATTCGATCTCAGTGACGAAAAGGTCGCGCCCATGTGGCGGGATATGGCCGAAGTCCTGCCGCGTATTCACCAGGTCGACTGGCAGAGTAAATTGTCCAACTGGGAAGCCCCACGGCCGCTATTGGAAGAAATCACCCGTTGGCAGCCTATTTACGCCAAAGCACTGGAACCAGAGTGGATAGTCGCGGCTGATCGTACCCGCGAGGCATTGCTGGCTTCCATGCCGGATGAAAATCCTATTGGCATTGTTCACGGCGACTATCAGCCTGGTAACGGCCTGTTCTACGAAGGCAAACTCACCGGTGTTATCGACTGGGAGCTGGTGCATATCGGCTCGGTGCAACTGGATATTGGTTGGCTGATGTTCTGTGCGGACAAATCTTTCTGGGCCGATAACATCATGCCCTGCGTGCCGGTTTCACCCGCTGAGCTGGCGGATATTTACCAGCGCGGAATGGGTAGACGCTGCGAGGATATACTCTGGTACCAGGCCCTGGCCGCTTACCAGCTCGGTTCCATCGCCTGCCTGAATGTGCGCCTACATCGCAAAAAGCAGCGCATCGATCCCATGTGGGAAGAATTCGCTCAGACCGTCACCCGGTTTTATGATCGGGCCGTTGAACTCATTTCTTGAGTTCATGTATTCGCTATAAATCAATTAAATACACATGTTACGGAAGGTAAATAATATGATAGATTTTCAGCTGCCAGCCGATCTGCTGGTACTCAAAGAACGTACCGAAGAGTTCATCCGCCATGTGGTGATGCCCTACGAGAAGGACGCACGGCAGGAATACCACGGCCCCACTGATGAGCTGCGTGCAGAGTTGGTGGCAAAGGCGCGGGAGGCCGGTTTGTTGGCTCCCCATGCCCCGAAACAATATGGTGGCCTGGGTCTGGATCATCGCGGCATGGCCGTTGTCTTCGAAGCGGCGGGCTACTCAACGCTCGGCCCTCTGGCTTTGAATATCCAGGCGCCGGATGAGGGCAATACCAACCTGCTGCACCAGGTTGCCACCCCGGAACAAAAAGACCGCTGGTTGATCCCCATGGTACAAGGCCATATTCGTTCCGTATTCTCCATGACTGAACCCGATGGAGGTGCAGGCTCAGATCCCTCGTTGATGATGACCACCGCCACACCCGATGGCGATGATTACATCATCAAAGGCCGTAAGTGGTTTATTACCGGTATGCCCGGTGCCGGTTATCACATCATTATGGCCAAAACCCTCGACCACGACGGTAACGATGTCGGTGCCACCATGTTTATGTGCGATGCCGATACACCCGGCATCGAGATGGTGCGCATGCTCGACACTATCGATAGCAATTCACCAGGTGGCCATTGTGAAGTGGATTATAACGTACGAATTCCTGCCAGCCAGATACTTGGTGAAGTGGGCAAGGGCTTTCGCTACGCGCAGGTGCGCCTTGGCCCCGCGCGCATGACCCATTGCATGCGCTGGCTCGGTGCCGCTCAACGCGCCCATGATATAGCCAACGATTACGCCCGCACCCGACAAGCCTTCGGTAAAGCCATCATCGAACACCAAGGCGTCGGCTTCCAACTGGCCGATAACAAGATCGATCTGCACACCAGCCGCATGATTATCTGGCACGGCTGCTGGCTACTGGATCAGGGTGATAAAGCCCAATCCGAAACCAGTATGTGCAAAGTACATTGCTCAGAAGCCCTCGGCAGGGTAGTGGATCGCTCTATGCAGGTGTTGGGTGCCAAGGGTATTTGTACCGATACGGTCATAGAGCGTATTTATCGAGATATAAGGGCATTCAGAATTTACGATGGGCCCAGTGAAGTGCATCGATGGGTGTTGGCGCGGAGTTGAATGGTAGACCTGGAATCAAATAGGCTTGAGCACCCAAGGCGATAAAGCCAAACCGCATAACTGATGCTTTCTGGAGGGAATCGATGTCGCTTGTAAGTATTCATCCCTGGATTGTCTCTCAGGATGACTTAACCTGGCAGCACTCTATTTCCGCATCACTCCTGGATATAACGTATTCCGCCTTCATCGGTGGTACCGGGTAGAGTTCAGCCATAGATCGGGATACTCCCCCGCGTTCAACCACCCTCATATGTTCACGCTTTAGACCCCTGGGCTCTGTGACACCACAGGAGTGCGCGATCAGGCCTACACCATAGACCACTTTCCTGGCGAAGGCGGCCACGCGCACGGCTTTGTCCTGGGGCACCAGCCCGCGCTGCAAATCTGCATTATGGGTGGTTATTCCGGTAGGACAGGTGTTCTTGTTGCATTGCAGTGCCTGAATGCAGCCCAGAGCAAACATGAAGCCTCGTGCTGAAGTACAGAAGTCCGCTCCGGTGCTCAAAGCCCAGGCTACTTTTCCGGGGGTTATCAGTTTTCCGGAGGCGATTACCTTGATGCGCTCTCGCAGTCCGTATTCATGTAGAAGGTCCACCACCAGGGGCAGGCTTTCTTGTAGCGACATGCCCACACAGTCCATCAGCGGTTGCGGAGCGGCGCCCGTGCCGCCATCCGCACTGTCAATGGTGATAAAGTCAGGCGCGTGCTCAAGGCCACGCGTATGGATGGCGGCAAAGAGATCCGTAAAAAAAGCTTGTTGCCCCACCGCCATTTTGAACCCGGTGGGCTTCCCGGTTACCTGCCGCACTCGCTTGATCATATCGAGCAGGTCGTCCACCGACTTGACTTCCTCGTGTGCATTGGGACTAATGGAGGCCTGCCCCACGCCGATGCCGCGAATTTTCGCGATCTCCTCAGTCACTTTTTCACCGGGTAAAATACCGCCCTTTCCGGGTTTTGCGCCCTGGCTCATTTTGATCTCAAACATTTTCACCTGGGGATGGGCCGCCATCTCTTTGAGTTTTTCATTGCAGAGCTTTCCGTCTGGTGTCCTTACGCCGTATTTCGCCGTTCCAATCTGGAATACGATGTCAGCACCGCCCTCCAGATGATAGGGTGACAACCCTCCCTCACCGGTATTCATCCAGATGCCTGCCTCCCGGGCCCCGTTGGACAAGGCTAATATGGCAGGTTTTGAGATTGCACCAAAACTCATACCCGAGATATTGAGGATAGCGTTAGTGGCATAGGGCGTGGTACAGCTACCTTTGCCGATGGTCACCGGTTTGGGCTCCACAGCATCCTGTTCGAGGGTCGGGAAGGCACTATTCAGGAAAATGGCTTCACCATCGAGGTTAAGCGGCCGGGTAGAGCCAAAGGCAAGGGTGGTATCCATTCGCTTCGCGGCCCGATAAACCCAGGATCGTTCAGCCCGGTTGAAGGGCAACTCTTCGCGATCCATGGCGAAAAAGTATTGTCTAAAAAATTCGCCCAAGTGTTCGAAAAAGTAGCGGAACCGGCCGACCACCGGATAATTGCGGCGTATGGTGTGGCTTGTCTGGGTCTTGTCGACCAAATACATGATCAGGACGACCACAATGCCAACGCCAAATGCAAACAGTAATATCAAGGCGCCCCATTGGACCACGGCTTGTGCAAGTTGTTGTAGATTATCCATTACTTAACTTTCTCTTTATCCAATGTGACAAAAAAATTAGCCCTGACAGGTTAACTTGAAGGCATCGGCTGGCGCTACACAATGTTGGCTGTATTGCCAGGAATCGCCTCTCCAGCCCCCACTTTGGGTTGGTTTATATGATTTAAAGTATTCTGAAATTCCACTTTTTGGCAAAAATGAGTTAACTTGCCAGTTCCACACCGCGCTGGGCGTGGGTTTTCATATTCATGAGGCTACGCCTACCGCAATTGACCAACGAGTGTCGCCCAGGGCCATGAATTTGGCACATAGGGCCATCAACCGCAGATAAATCAAGGGGTATTATATGCTCAGGATATCGCAAGAGCGGGGTAACTGAATGATCACCTGGATAAAACGACTGATTATCACGGTATCGTTTCTGGCATTGATCGCCACCAACATACTGACGTTGACCAATGCCGCCTTCAATGGTGCTGTATCAGGCCTGATAGGTGCCGCTCTTGGTGTACAAACCGTTGCAGATACCCTCTCCAGGAAAAACAAGGCTGCCGCAGTGAAACGAAAAGTGGCAGTAAGGCGATTCGGTGCCCGGCTGGTCAGTAGAACCAAGCGAGTTGCCGCTACGAGTATTGCCGCCATTCCAGCGGAGTCTATCCCCTTCCTCGGTGTCAGCTTATTGATTGCCGGTACAGGCTATGAACTTTATGAGGCCTGCCAGAGCATTAAGGACCTGGATCAAATGTATCTGGATATGGGCATGGAAGATGAGACCCCGGATGATGTGTTGCGCAGTGTCTGTAATCCGACATTGCCTGATGTTGGTGCAATCTGAAGGGGGCGCTGCAAAACTCTGATCCCCGGTAGTTCCGTTCCAGCCGTATGTTCTATAAAGCAACTTCCGAACAGGAGTCGCTGTGCCGCACATCAGTTCATTTACGACTTTGATAAACGCCGAAGTGCACATAGGGGGAGGTTGCCACCCGTCCCGCCGGGACATTTTCCGGCACCCGATGCTTCACTGGCGGCAAGCTGCGCAAATAGGTGGCAATAGCCAGGGCGTCAGAATCAGTGAGCCAAGCGTAAGTCGGCCAGGGCATAACCGCAAGCAACTGACTGTCGTGACTGGCTTCACCGCTACAAAGTAACCGGATAATCTCACTCTCACTCCAACTGCCAATGCCAGTTTCAACGTCGGGAGTGATATTGGATGGATAGATCACACCGGGATATTTATCCACCATGGGATTGGTGTAGGCAATGCCGACGCTGGAACCGGCCAGATTGAGCGAGTAATTCGGATCGCCGACGAGGGCGCCATCAGTATGACAAATACCACAGCCGAGCAACTTCACCAGGTATTTCCCTCGGATAATGTGTTTGGCTGGATATATGACTCGGCACACGGGTCTGCTAAACAAAAATAGTGCCGGGATTTTCTAGTGCACGTTTCAAGGCCTGAATCAATTGCGCACCGTCGTAACCGTCGACGATGCGATGGTCGAATGACGCTGACAGGTTCATCATAGTGCGTACGACGAATGTGCCATCCTTCACCACCGGGCGCTGCTGCATTTTGTTAACACCTATGATGCTCGTCTCCGGGGCATTGATGATCGGAGTAGTCGCAATGCCGCCGATGGCACCCAGACTGGTAATGGTGATGGTGGACCCACTGAGCTCACCGTGGATGGCCTTACTGTCGCGGGCAGCCAGTGAAACTCGTGCGACTTCTGTGGCAGACTGCCACAGATTCAAGCTCTCGCAATGTCTCACCACCGGCACCATCAGGCCGGCATCAGTCATAGTGGCCACACCCACGTGCACCGCTTCAAATTGGGTGAGCGCCCCCGTTTCGTCATCAAAGCGCGCGTTGCAGTGCGGAAACTCCGGCAGCACCTTGACCAATGTTTGCATCAAAAAAGGCAACAGTGTCAGTTTGGGTTGTGCCTGTGTTTTTGCCGTATTCAGATGTATCCGCAGTTCCTCCAACTGGGTAACATCCACTTCCTCGATGTAGGAATAATGGGGAATGTCACGTTTGGTCTGCTGCATCTTCTGTGCGATCACACGCCGCATGCCGGTGACCTTGACCTCAGTGCTGCCGCTGCGCTGCGCCGGCCCACTTGCACCATGGTACCGTAAGTAAGCACGGTGACCGCGTTCCCTTCATTCAGCACATTGGCCTTGCCAATGGGGATTCTGTAACGATCTTCGGGCACATCTCCGGCAGGGTGTTCGCTCCAGGTGGCGGCACCACCGTTATCATTTTTATGGCCGTAGAACGGACCGTTATAGATGCGCTTTGGCTCGAAGAATATCACCGGGTCATCATCCTCAATGGCGCTGATCAGAAGCCCTTTGGCATCGTAGGGATTGGAGGGCATCACTGTTTTCAGTCGACAGACGTGGGTAAAGAGACTCTCGGGGCTCTGGGAGTGGGTCTGGCCACCGCGTATACCGCCACCACCGGGCGCAGGCCATTTACTCCCATGCCGATAGCGGCAGCAACAATACCACCCTGGGCAATGGGTGTATCCAATGCGCGGTGCGCGCCATATTTTTCATATAGGCCTTCAGTACAGCGGAAAACACCACCGAAATAGCCTACATCTTCTCCCATTACGGTGTAGTCGCCGCTGCAGTTTCACCTCCATATGGTCGGTGATCATTACATCCGTGTGGCCATCCCGAATCTGCTCAAAAATAGTGGTATTGTCGGGTGTAACTGATGATGTCCGGCGGGAATCGGTGGCGCTTGTATGTATTCATCCTGAGATTATCTGATACGGAGAGTTTATTTGTCAGTACCACCCCCGGCACCAATAGGGGGTGTATACTTCCCGGACGTGTTCCGTTGCTTGCATCAATTGATGCAATAACTATAATCTCCACCGGATAATACAAGAGCGAAATAACTAATGAGCGAAAAACATACAGGCAGCTGTTTTTGTGGTGCAGTGATGATCGAAGTTACCGGCGAGCCCGAGGTCATGGGGTACTGCCACTGCGCGGATTGTTCAAGCTGGGCTGGGGCACCTATCAACGCCTTTAGCGTGTGGTCGCCCGATGCTGTAAAAATTACCGCCGGGGAAGATAAGCTTGGTTCTTTTGCAAAGACCAAAGCCAGCCATCGGAAATTTTGTACCCAGTGTGGAGGGCATGTCATGAGTGAACACCCAGAAATGGGGGTGATTGATGTTTATCTCAATATCGTTCCAGGGATAGCACACAAAGGTGCCTTCCACGTTTATTACAGTGAAAAAACAATGGCCGTGCCCGATGGATTACCGAAATTCAAAGATCTTCCTGTAGAATTTGGTGGCTCAGGAGAAACGATCAAAGAGTGAATCCAATGGTCTCAAGTGAGGGCACCTGCATACACTCATGTCTCAGTTGTTGCTAGGATTTGGTTGAGTTGTTCGCGCTATCGCAACTACTTGACACCAGAGGGAAGTCACTTGAAATTACGTTCTACAATCGCGGCCTTGTCGCTGTTCTGCCTGGCCACTGGTAGCGTTTACAGTGCCGATATCCTGTTGGAGACGCAAGCCTCCTGGAATGGCGGTGATCTCACCTATCCGACGGGCAAAGCCCAGGTCACATCCGTTATGCTGCACATTGAGCCTGACGACAAGCTACCGTTTCACTGCCACCCGGTACCCACCACGGTACTACCGGATAGTGACGATGCCAGGGCATGGCCCTGTGGTGTTCTCACAAATTAAACTGCGGTATAACCACCAGAGGATGTCCTGAATTCTGTGTAACTGTCTATCATTAAACCCCTAGTGCGCAGGCAAGACTTAAGTTCACACACTTTTATTGAAAACAGCTGTACTGCATTAAATAATTGCCGGAAGCGGAGGCAGCTACTTACCGTAACCATTTTTTATTACTGTTTTCCTTGCTGTGTTCTTTGTTGGATCTTTAATTCTCGCCGTGTACGCTGCTCACCAGGGCCAGGTCTTCATACATGGCGTTGAGGACGGGTAGGTCACTACATTATGTCTAGCAAACTTTGTATGCTGATCCCAGTTGCCGATCTTTAGAGGATGGTTTTGCGGATATTCCGGGCCTTTTCCTTTGACAGGTCATTTTCGGTCCGCAGGCGGTTAATCTCGTCTTCAGAAACACGCTCGACATTGCTGTAATCAAGTTTCCAGTCGGGATCGTCACTCCAGCGCTGTGGATTTTGCATCGTAGTGCGCGCCCCGGAAGCCGTTTCCAGAAGGGTCAGTGCGAGGTCCAGTGTTTCGCGCTGCGACTTGAGGTCATGCGGCCGGCCAGCGGCATTTCCAAGCGGAAAGTCGCTGAACAGAAGGCGCGGAACACCGCAATATTCTACGATGTCCTTGGCGCATCCCATCAACACGGTAGAAATGCCGTTCTGTTCAAGGTGGCGCGCAACCAGGCTGAGTGTCTGGTGGCAGACCGGACAGTTGGGCAGCAGGATGGCCGCGTCCACGCCGTCCTCCAGGCATCTGGCCAAAACGTCAGGGCAATCGACATCCAGGGTATGGCGCTGGCTGCGATTGGTAGGCACCCCGTGCAGGCGCGGTGCAATATTACCGATCCGACCAGCCGCCGCGGCACGCCGAAGGGCGTCTTGCGGGAACCACGACGCGCTGTCTTTCATGCTGGTGTGCATTCGGTCAATGCCCACATGCGCGTTCCTGAGGTCGTGATCCAGCGCACTGTCGCGGGAATAGACCTGGTAAAATTTCGCCGACGCATTATAGGGCGCGCCTGGTCCCTGCGGCCCCTTGTCGGACTGATATGGGGCGGCCGTCGTGATGATCGCGACAAGGACCTCTCTCAGCGACTTTTTCAGGGGCTGGAACGGGGTGTCAATATAATGCGCCCAAACATAAGGGTTGCCGTAGCCAAGTGCCACATACCAATCGCGCGTGCGCTGCATATAGGGGACCGGCTGATCGTGCTCGGGGGCGAAATCAAGTCCCTTTTGTGAGTTTGACGTCATGGTTTCCCATACTATGCCTTTATCGGGCGCATTTTCTGTAGTGAATTCTCTCGAATGTAAGAATCCATGCTTTTTGATATTATACAGTGTAGGTTCAGAGTACGCAGTCTATCGCAGAGTTTTATTTGTTGCTAACATCTATCGCAGAGTTCTACCGGTGAGGTTGTATACATCCCGATGACACCTTACCGTAATAATAGCTCAGAGGCCCTACGGATTTCATGGGCCGCGTAGCGGCACTGACAACGACATATCCGTATTCAAAATACTATAATCTCCACCGAATGAAGTGGACCCATCTTTCAAGAGGATAATAGCCATAAACACTTTCCTGCATTCGATCCAGTGCGGCCATTTGCGCGACAAAGAAAAACCCCCAACCCGTTAATACCTTATGCCAAAAATAGTAATTGATTAAAAATGAGGCCATCGCATGGAAATAGACAACCCTGAAGCCTATCAGGTAGCCACTGAACTTGAGATTATTCAGCGAGTTCTGCCACTTGAAAATGCCCGGATACTGGAACTTGGCTGTGGAAAAGCCGCGATGACGCGCCGTCTTTCACAGCGCTTTCACCCCAGCGAACTCATTGCGACTGAGGTAGATCGCATCCAGCACGACATTAATCTGAAAATTGATGATCTGCCAAATGTTAGTTTTGTTTATGGTGGTGTGGAAGATATCGCCCTGCTGGATAACAGTGTCGATGTTGTGCTTATGCTCAAATCGCTCCATCACGTTCCGTCCGAGTTGATGGCTCAAGGACTCAAGGAGGTTTGCCGAGTACTTAAACCCGGTGGCCTGGCCTATATTTCCGAGCCAATATACCGGGGCGGTTTTAATGACATCCTAAAATTATTTCACGATGAGCAGGTTGTTCGTCAATCCGCTTTTGATGCGCTGCAATCTTGTGTCTCCGATGGATTGTTCGAGTTGGTCGAACAAATTTTCTTCAATGTCACTGTCGACTTTGCCGACTTTGCCGCGTTTGAGGATCAAGTCATAAAAGTCACCCACACCGAACACAAAATAGATGATGTGTTGTACGAAAAAATCAAGGCCGTATTTATACAGCATATGGCGGATGGTGGTGCGTATTTTTCAAGTCCCTCAAGAGTGGATCTGTTGAAAAAACCTGGTTAAGGAGTGAAATAAGCTGCCTGACCACAGGCAAATAAAATGCTCTGTCTCATTTGGTCGGCGCGCTGATTCCGCCTCCTATCGAGTTTCTGTCGCCCCGCAACAAGGTTACAGGCCTTCATGATTCGCAACGGAATAGGTCAATACTCCACGACTACGAATAAGCACTCGTGGGCCTCCGTATCAATAACCGACACAAAGGTATCGTTGTGGTTGGTGATGATGGCCAGCCCTCGTTCCGAAATGAAAGTGGTATGGCCCGCACCCCGTTTATATTTCCTATACTTTGTTATGGCTTTTAAAAAACCAGATTGCCGATAAATCGGCCCGCGGCTTCCAGCACAGGCTCAGGCGTGTCCAGATGTGGATAGTGCGTCGAATCCAATATTTCGAGAACTTCGAGCGGAGAGCTCAAGCACTTCCGAGTGAGGTTTAGGTTGTGCAGGTATCCGTAGTTGTCGGCGGTACCGTAGATGCCCAATACCGGACAGGTGATTTTTCGGAGTTGCGGTGAATAATCTATTGCAATTTCGCCCCGTTTTAATACGGAGCTGGTCCAGTCGTGAAACAAAATATCGGTGTTATCACCGTGGAATTTCATCAGTTTATCACGCAGCTTGCCGTTCTCGTAGGCCGCGATCGCTTTGGTCAGCCCCTCTCTTGTATTGTCCTGGGCAATCAGTTGGGGCGCGATCGCGATGGTGCCACAAACCTTGCCCGGATGAACACCAGAGGCAAGGAGTGCGACGGCACCGCCGGCACTGTGGCCGACCAGGATAACCTTGTCAACAGCAAAATATTCAAAGAGATCGTGGAGCGGCCGATCGGCTTCGATCGAGCGTGTGTCGAGTTTCCTGGGCAGCACCAATTTGTCCGATTTACCGTGCCCCCAACGCTCGTACACTATCCCTGAAAGCCCAGTCGTTTCACACAGTTGCATCGGAAACTGGCGCCACATATCTATGCAGTCCAGACCGCCATGTATGAATACCAGCGTAGGTTTGTCGGGTTTAATATCGCCAATTCTTAGAGTGTTAATGCGATGGCCATCGGCCCGAATGTATTGTTCCTGAGTCTTCATCCCTTACGAGTTCTTTAATCGAATGTGGAGTTTAGTCGCCAACATGGTGAATCTGTCTCTTTGCGCCAGCCGTGGCCTGCCCTGCTTCGGGCTCTCTAATATTGATAGGACGCCAACCGACCCAGTTTGACGAAGCGTACGCCGTCCAGCGTAGCGGGAGTGGATTGTTCTGTCATTGTATTTTTCCACCGCACGCGTACGTTATTTTGCGGTACAATTTTACCGTCTTATTTGACCAGAACCAGGGCCTTCGATACGGGGAAACCACCATGCCAGACGCTGAGTTATTCACTACCTTTACCGAAGTGAAGCCGGAGTGGATCGATTACAATGGCCACATGAACATGGGCTATTACCTGGTCGCTTTCGATCACATCGCCACCGATGAGTTCTACGATTCCATGAACATCGGCACGGTCCACAAACAAGCCCTGGGCAAAACCACCTTTACACTCGGCGCTAATATCGATTTCATCCGGGAAGTCATAGAAGGCGACAAGCTACGCTTGACCAGTCAGCTGGTGGAGTACGACCGCAAGCGCCTGCACTACATCCATTGTATGTACCACGCAGAGGAGGGATACCTGGCGGCTACCAACGAATGCCTGGGCATGTACATCGACCTGGGAACACGGCGTAGCACCAACTTTACCGATGAACAGATGGCGCGTTTCCAGCAGGAATTGGAACGGGGACAGCAGTTCTCGGTACCGGAGAAATTCGCGCGCAAACTGGGAATCCGGCGCCGCCACGGTGGCTATAATCTGTAAATAGTGTAGTTTAACAATCTGTCGTATTGCCACGGGGGACTGATGTCTATCACTGAAGCGCTGCAGCCCATTACGGTCGCCTGCCCTGATTGTGACCTGATCAACCAGATCCCCGCCCTGGCGGCGGGTGAATCCGCCAACTGTGTACGCTGCGAGGCCACCCTGTCGCGCAATCCCCCCAATGCCATCAACCGGGGCATCGCCCTGACTTTTACCGCGATCATGTTGTATGCGATCACCTGCACTCTCCCCTTCCTGTCCTTCGGCAAGGCGGGCATCGTGGCCCACACCAAACTGTTCAGCGGCATCATCGGCCTGTATGAGCAGGGCATGTATTTCCTGGCCGGGGTGGTGAGTTTCACCACGGTGGTGGTGCCGGTTTTCATGATGAGTGGCCTGTGTTACCTGCTGCTGCCCCTGCGCTGCGATGTACGCCTGCCCGGTGCCACGCGCGTACTGCGCTGGATACTGAATTTGCAGCCCTGGAACATGGTGGAGATTTTCATGATCGGCATCATCGTGGCGGGCGTAAAACTGCAGAAAATGGCTGCGCTGGAACCGGGGCTGGGCGCCTGGGCGTTTATGCTGTTGATTTTCGTGATGGCCGCCATTGGGGCATCCATTGAACCGCGGGTGTTGTGGGAACGCCTGGAGAGCGCACGATGTCTGTAGCGAGCCCCCCCCTCACCGCCGCACGCGCTCAGCATGTATCCTGTATCGATTGCGGTTTGTTGATGCCGACGGCGTCGGCAAAGCAACAGGCAAATACCTGCCGGCGCTGCGGGGCCGCCCTGCACTCGCGCCACACAAACAGCCTCAACCGCACCTGGGCGCTGTTGATCAGCGCCATAATTTTCTATATTCCCGCCAACCTGTTACCCATCACACTGACCACGGCGGTGGGCAAGACGGAGGGCGACACCATTATGCAGGGCGTCATTTACTTCCTGTTCAGCGGCGACTGGCCCGTCGCCCTGGTGATTTTCACCGCGAGTATAATGGTGCCCATGCTTAAAATGGCGGCCCTGACCTACCTGCTGATCTCGGTGCAGCGGCACTCAAGTCACCGCCCGCTGGACAGAGCGAAAATATATCGCATGGTTGAATTCGTCGGTCGCTGGAGCATGATAGACGTCTTTGTGGTCACCATTATGGTGGCGCTGGTACAATTAGGCGCGCTGGCTTCCATACAGGCCGGCAGCGGCGCCATATTTTTCTGTGGGGTGGTCATTATAACAATGCTGGCAGCGGCATCCTTCGACCCGCGCCTGATCTGGGATGAGTGCGGGGACAATGACTAACACAGATACAAACTCGCTGACAGACAACACGCCGATCGCGATAAAGAAAACACCGCGCGAGCGGGGCTTTTCGCCGATCTGGATTATTCCCATCGTGGCATTGGTGATCGGTCTGTATCTGGTCTACCGGGTCATCAGTGAAACAGGCCCCACCATAACCATCGGTTTCAAGTCGGCGTCCGGTATCGTAGCGGGCAAGACCGTGGTCAAATTCAAGGACGTAGAGGTGGGCGAAGTCACCGATGTGGATATCGATTTAGACCTTGCCGCGGTAACCATCACCGTCAGCATGAAAAATACCGCCAGACAGTACATGAACGACAAGACGCGGTTCTGGGTGGTGCAGCCACAGATTTCCGCGGGTAGTATTTCCGGGCTGAGTACCCTGCTATCGGGCAACTATATCGGCATGGACCCGTCCACAGCGGGGGGAAAAACCAAAACCTTCACCGGCCTGGAACGACCACCGGTTATCCGCTCTGATGAAGCCGGCCGCAATTTCACACTGCACACCAAAGAACTCGGCGGTCTAAATTTCGGCTCGCCGGTTTACTTCAGGCAGATCGCGGTGGGCAGTGTGGTGCAATACAAATCCCTGGAGGACGGGGATATCGAGCTGGAAGTGTTCGTCAAAGAGCCTTACGACAAGCATGTCAACGCCGCCACCCGCTTCTGGAATGCTGGCGGCTTTGATGTCACGCTGAGTGCGGAAGGCCTGGAAATCAAGACCCAGTCCCTGGTAACCATCATTAGCGGCGGCATCGCTTTTGATACGACACAGAGCATCGGCAAAGATGCGTCAAAGTCGGTAACCGAGGGGCATGAGTTCCACCTGTATTCCAGCCACACCGCGAGCCACAAGAAAACCTACCGGGTAAAACGCAAGGTGATGTTCTACTTCGACGACCCGGTGCGTGGCCTGTTGCCGGGAGCACCGGTGCAATTGCGTGGTTACAAAATCGGTGAAGTGCTGGATGTGAACCTGGAGTTCGACCGCGAAGCCGGTAGCTTCAGGATCCCCGTGCTGGCGGAGCTCGAGCCGGAGCGAGTGAAAATAGTCGGCGCAACCGATTTCGAAAGCACCATAGAGCAACTGGTGGGCAACGGCCTGCGCGCCAGCCTGGCATCGGGAAACCTGTTATTTGGCAAGCTGCTGGTCAGCCTGGATCTTTATCCAGATGAAGCAGCGGTACAGGCGGATACATCCGGTACCTACCCGGTCATCCCCACCATTCGTGGAACCTTCGGGGAAATCACCCATGACGCCCGGGCGCTGATCGAAGAACTGCGCCAGGCCGCGGGAACCATCAACGACTTCCTGGGCTCGAATGCGTTTCAGGACAGCGTCGACGACCTCTCGGCGACACTGGACCATATCCGCCTGATTTCAGCACAGATCGATGAAAAAACCACACCGCAGATAACCGCGGTGCTGTCCGGGGCGGAGTCTACACTGGATGAGGCACGCGTGATGCTCGCCACCAACTCGACCACACGCACCGAGATAAACCGTTTGTTGCTGGAACTGGGCGATGCCGCGCGCTCCATCCGCTTGCTGGCGGACTACCTCGAGCAGCATCCCGAATCATTGATCAAAGGAAAGGACTAGTGCTCCAACCACTTTATAAATCAGGACCATTGGCAGCCATTATTTGCGCTGTGGCGCTGACCGCCTGCGGTCACAGCCCCACAGTACAGTTTTACAGCCTGCATCCTGCAGTTGCGAATGCAACCGGCGCGCCACTGGACCTGGCCTTGGCCATCGGCCCGGCGCAATTCCCCCGGGCGCTGGCGCGCAGCCAGATCGTCACCCGCGCCGGTGGCAGCCGGGTCAATGTGGATGAGTATCATGTGTGGAGCGCCCCGCTGGAATACGAATTCCTGCGCGTACTGGGCGACAACATCGCCAGTGACATACAATCGGACCGCATCGCCGTGTACCCCAAAGAAGCCGCGTTCAAAGTCGATTATCGCGTGACACTTGATGTCCTGCAGTTTGACGGCGTGGCCGGCAACAGCGTCACCCTGCGGGCACGCTGGGCGATAGCCCCTGCTACCGGGGACGCAATTGCCGTAGGCAGCTTCGCACAAACCGAGCCCGCCCATGCGGTGACAGAGGCAGACAACTACGACGCGCTGGTGTCAGCCCACAGCGCACTCATTGGCGACCTGGGCAGGTTGATTACCGCAAAATTGCGGGAACTGTTCAACCACCGGGAAGGAGACAACCCTGGAGCAGGCGCTAATTCTGTTATTGCCGGAACGGCACCAAGGTTAGCGACATTTGGCACCAAAAAAATGATGTGCGCCAGCCGCAGCCAAAGCGATGATATTATCAGCGATAGCGGCAACAGCCTGCATCTGGTAAATTATTGATCCCACAATAGAATCAGAAGGTTAGCTCTTGCCGCTGTCACCGAGGGATATTACCCTTGGACAGCATGAAAGATGTCATTTCTCGCTGCTGGCACACTAGCAAAGCACATCCAAAAATAATCCAATAAATGGCCCCTCATGTATTGATGTAGGCGCCAGCGAGAATGACAGGAGATTGATTTTCAAAGAATTTATATTTTACCTGGGATCTACATACAGAGCCTGGGCGTTTATATCGCCCACTTAATGCCTGTTTTGTGCTCGGATATCTCCCACAGTTTCGCTGCAGCACCATCATCTCTAGCCCACTTCGCAGGGATACACTCGCCTATAGGACCGCGCATTTCGTTTAATTTCGTAGGCCCATAATATGCCCCACCTATGGCATCATCATCACAGGCCGCAAGAACCTCTGCCCACGCTCCTTTCTCAGAAGATTGAGCAATAATCTTATTGCAGAGAGTCATAACAGCCCCCATAAACGAGTTAACTTCCGCCGTTTGTATGTTTGTCGCAGCGTAACCTGGATGACAAATAACAGCCGTGCTTTTTTTATTAGATGCACGCAACCGACGCTCAAGTTCACGACCAAATAGTAAATTGGCCAGTTTACTGTGACGATAAACAGAAAAACCACCGTAGTTGTGATCAAAATCAAGGTCATCAAATTGCATACTTCTAACCCCCATTTTATGCGCGATACTAGAGACGGGCACAAATCGACCCGCCGCTTTCTCAACGAGGTCAAATAACTGGCCAGCGAGTGCAAAATGTCCGTAATGATTAACACCTAACTGAGACTCAAAACCATCTTCAGTACGCTTCTGTGTTGGCGTCATCATAATTCCCGCATTTAATATCAATGCATCAATCGAGTCGCAAACGCTCCGAACTTCTTCAGCAGATTGCTTAACAGAAGACAAACTCATTAGATCTAGTGGGATAAACTCAACTTTAGCGCCTGTAATAGTAGACTTGATGTCCTCTATCGCAAGATTTGCCTTTATTGGGTTTCGGCATAGAATAATCACACGAGCCCCCTTACTTGTCAGCAACTTACTAGCGTCCAAACCCAAGCCGCTATTACCGCCAGTAATCACGTAAGTTTTACCTTGTAAATTGCCAATTCGCTCAGGAGTCCATCCTTTTGAGCCAAATATTTGAGCCATATAATTCCCTTTTTTTGCAGTCGCCCAGTCACTACGTAAACACAGTTAGATCATTACCCTAATGCACTTCAATCCATGGTGCAACGCGTTATTAACGCTCTACTCGTTCAAGCTGTTGATTTGCACTCAAAAATGACCCGTCAGTTGCACTGAAAAAACTACCATCTAAATTACGGTAAGTAATTGGTTTCTAGCCAGATATCTGCAACGGGAGTGGGTCATCACGGGATGCAAATATCTGCTGTATTGGAGTGATGCGTCATCCGATCTAATAGCCGGTTGTCATTTTTTATCTCCAAAGACCGTGGGCCATTCACCAAAAGCAAGATTGGTCGTAATGAGCACAGAAGTTCTTTGATAAAGCTGAGACAGCAAGCAGAAAGCCTCAGCCTACTTGTTTCGCGAAAATGTGCTCAGCCCAGCAATCGCAATGCGACAAATCAGGGCTCCGAGCCAGAACTGTTTGATGGCCAAGTTCGGCACTCTCCCACCGCCTCATAATCGGGAGGCGTGTCGCTCGATTTAATGCTAGGTGGACTTACAATTTACCTGGTTTAAACAAGTCAATCTTGACTTGGATTAGAATTAGGGTAACAGTCTACCTAATTCAGCTCAGCTGTGAGATAAGTTAACCGTCATCTTCAAACTACAGAATCAGCTCTCAAAATCCAGCAGCAGTAAAAATGGGCGAAAGATCCCGGCTCGGGTGCAGGGTCTAACTAAAAATAATTAAGAGTGAGGAGCAAAATGGCTAACGCAGCAAACGACACGATCAATGAATGGCTCGCAAAACTGAATGCCGCATTACAGGGCAACGATAGCCAAGAGGCGGCTGAGCTATTCGCAGAGGAGAGTTACTGGCGTGATTTCGTCAGTTTCACCTGGAACCTGAAAACCATGGAAGGCCGCACCGAGATCGCCGCCATGCTCGACGCAATGCTCGATGTGGTGAAACCCAGTAACTGGGCACTGGATGGCGATGCAACGAAGGCCGACGGCATCACCGAAGGCTGGATCAAGTTCGAAACCGCGGCCAGCCGTGGCGAAGGCCACCTGCGCCTCAATGCAGACGGTCAGGCCTGGACCTTGTTTACCACCTCCTACGAGTTGAAGGGCCACGAGGAAGCGAAGGGGCCGACGCGACCCAAAGGCGTCGAACACGGCCTTAGTCGAGGCCGCAAGACCTGGCTTGAAAAACAGCAACAGGAAGAAGCCGAACTCGGTTACGAGCATCAGCCTTACTGCGTGATTATCGGTGGTGGGCAGGGTGGCATCGGGCTTGGTGCGCGCCTGAAACGACTGGGTGTGCCCACGATCATTATTGAAAAAAATCCGCGCCCAGGCGATAGCTGGCGCAATCGCTATAAATCCCTGTGCCTGCACGACCCGGTCTGGTACGACCATATGCCCTATCTGCCCTACCCCGACCATTGGCCGGTATTTACCCCCAAGGACAAAATCGGTGACTGGCTGGAAATGTATACCAAAGTCATGGAGCTGAACTATTGGAATTCCACGGTCTGCGAAAAAGCAGAATACGACGAAGCCAGTGGCGAGTGGGCTGTGCATGTTGTGCGGGACGGCAAACCAGTGGTGCTGAAACCGAAGCAACTGGTACTGGCAACGGGCATGTCGGCAGTGCCGAACATTCCGGATATTCCCGGTATGGATAGCTTCAAAGGCGATATCCACCATTCATCGAAACATCCCGGTGGCGACAAATACATAGGCAAGAAAGCGGTCGTGATCGGCTCCAACAATTCTGCACACGATATCTGCGCCGACCTGTGGGAAAGCGGGGCCGATGTCACTATGGTGCAGCGCTCGTCCACTCATATCGCGAGGTCGGAAACGCTGATGGACCTGGCGCTCGGTGGATTGTATTCCGAGGAGGCCGTCGCCAACGGCATCACCACGCACAAGGCGGATATGATTTTTGCATCCCTGCCTTATCGCATTCTGCCCGGATCGCAGGTGCCTGTGTATGCCGAAATGAAAGAACGCGACAAGGATCTATACGACCGGCTCGAAAAGGTCGGGTTCATGCTCGATTTCGGCGAAGACGGCAGCGGCCTGTTTTGCAAATATCTGCGCCGTGGCTCGGGCTATTACATCGATGTGGGCGCCTCGGAGCTGATCGCCAATGGCGATATCAAGTTGGCAACCGGTCAAACCAAGCGCATCACCGAAACCGGTGTGGTGCTGGCTGACGGCACTGAAATCCCCGCGGACATGATCGTGCTAGCGACCGGCTACGGCTCGATGAACGGCTGGGCGGCACAGTTGATCAACCAGCAAACGGCGGACAAGGTCGGCAAGGTCTGGGGCATGGGTTCAGACACCACCAAGGACCCGGGACCCTGGGAAGGCGAGCTGCGCAATATGTGGAAGCCCACCCAGCAACCTGGGCTCTGGTTTCACGGTGGCAACCTGCATCAGTCACGCCACTATTCGAGCTACCTCTCGCTACAACTCAAGGCGCGCATGGAAAACATTCCAACGCCAGTCTACGGTTTGCAGGAAGTCCATCACACCGGCTAGTGTGGTGGTCAACTATTTCCAGCCTGCTCTTATCGAAGCATAAATGGTATTTGATCGTACGTTTGACAAGTACAATGGTCAAAACACTCACGGGCAGAAATCAGCTATGACCACGAACTGGAGGATCGGCCTCGGCTTCTCGATGATTACCGTCATCATGTGGGGCTTGTTGCCCCTGGCACTGGCCCCTGAGCCGCACAAATCCTGATCCAATTAGCCCCGCTGATCCTATTGATTGGCCGATCTGGGCTGTGACTGAACCGCAGATTCCAGTTTGTTGGATGGTGATATTTTGGATAGGTCGAAATCTGACTATTTCAATATTCGGCAAATATGCGCGGGTTTGGAGTGGTGTTTACACTTGGACTGGCTGAGTTGCTTTGGAGCGCTGTTGGTCGTTGGAGGGGCTGCTATTGCGGCGCTTTCAAAACGCGAGAAACATGACTGACGGCTGGGCGCTGACAACTTAATCTCGGGGCCACGCACAAGTTATACCTGAACAGATTATTCCTGACGGAGCGGGTCCATGGGTACGGGTGTTAAGCAGACGATTCAAAGTACCGCCACATCAAAATTGTAACCGCCTGGCTGTAATTACATTCCCCGGATGCAACGCTCTTATAAAGCTCCAGAGTAGCTGGTTGTTGATCGTTGAGCACAAGTTGCTTTATTCGCTCTGCCGCTTCCTGCGCCATTAAATGACGGCTACGCCTCATCAGTCGTTCCGGCTGGTTAATATTTTTGAATTTCAATTTTCCTGTTGCAATAATCGCCTCGGCCAGGTCAGCAACGCCCGCTCCGGTGGTTGCTACCGTGTTCACCACAGGCACATGTTGATCCTCTTCACGACGCAGCTGCAACATGGCTTTCAGCTGTCGTTCGGTTCGTTGCGCCAGGGGCGAGTCGGCTTTATTAACCAC
>QNFR01000030.1 GCA_003646405.1 Gammaproteobacteria bacterium | reverse complement strand
CCACACGAACAGCGGCATCTTCATGTAAGTCATACCGGGAGCGCGCATATTCATCACCGTGGCGATGATATTGATGGAGCCCATAATGGATGACAGCCCCAGTATGTGCACCGAGAAGATGAAGAAGGTCACCGACGGGGCCGCATAGGTGGTGGACAGCGGTGCGTAGAACGTCCAGCCGGCCGCCGGAGCGCCGCCTTCCATGAACAGGGTGGATGCCAGCAACAGGAAGGTCGGCGGCAACAGCCAGAAGCTCAGGTTGTTCATCCGCGGCAGGGCCATATCCGGCGCCCCGATCATCATCGGGATCAGCCAGTTGGCCAGGCCAACAAAGGAGGGCATGATCGCCCCGAACACCATAACCAACCCGTGCATGGTGGTCATCTGGTTGAAAAAAGCGGGTTCTACCAGTTGCAATCCGGGCTGGAACAGCTCGGCGCGGATAACCATGGCAAAGAAGCCACCCAGGATAAACATGGCAAAAGAGAACCACAGGTACATGGTTCCAATATCTTTATGGTTGGTGGTAAACAGCCACCGGCTGAGGCCCTTGGCAGGACCGTGATGATGATCGCCCATCGTTAACTCCTCCAATTAGCCCTTTTTGTGGTTGTAGACATCAATGGGTTGAACCATGTCGCCCATGTTGTTGCCGAATGCGTTGCGCTGGTAGGTGATGACCGCCGCCATATCGACGTCGTTTATCTGCCCGCCAAAGGCCTGCATAGCCGTTCCCGGAACGCCGTTGATACCCACATCGAGGTGTGTACCGAGCTCGCCCATGGCAACCGGGCTCTTGGCAATCGCTTTACCGACACCGCCCTCACCATTGGCGCCGTGACAGGCCATGCACGAGCGGTCATAGACCGCCTTGCCGCGCTCCATCAGTTCGTCCAGAGTGAAGGTCTGGGCCATCAGCTCCTTGACTTGAGTGGCTTCACTCTGCTTGGCGTCTAACCACTGGGCATATTCTTCCCTGCTCACCACATTGACCACAATAGGCATGAAACCGTGATCCTTGCCGCATAACTCGGCGCACTGGCCGCGGTAAATGCCCTCTTCCGTGGCCTTGGTCCAGGCCTCATTGATAAAACCGGGAATAGCGTCTTTCTTCACCGCCAGCTCGGGTACCCACCAGGAGTGGATCACATCATTGGCTGTCACCAGGAAACGAACCTTGGTGTTCACCGGTATAACCACGGGCTCATCCACCTCCAACAGGTAGTGTTCGCCCTTGGCCTCGGTGTTGTGAATTTCACTCTGAGGAGTGCGCAAGTTACTGAAAAAACTGATATTTTCACCATTTTCATTCAGGTATTCGTACTTCCACTTCCACTGGTAACCAGTGATCAGAATATCCATCTCCGCATCGTCGTTGTCGTAAATGGCCAGCAGAGTAGACGTGGCGGGAAACGCCATTGCAATCAATATGATGAAAGGCACCACTGTCCAGGCGATTTCCACCGCGGTGCTCTCGTGGAAGGTGGCGGGTGTGACGCCCCTTGATTTGCGGTGGTAAATGATGGAGTAGAACATCACTCCAAATACGCCGACACCGATGACTGTACAAATGATAAGGATGAGCATGTGCAAGTCATAGATTTGCTTGCCCACGTCGGTAACGCCAGGTGGCATATTAACCTGGCTCGCCTCTCCACCCGCCGCCATAGCCATGGCGGTCATCAGCATCAGCACAGGGCCAAGCGCGAGCTTGCACAGCCGCTTCGCTTCAAAACACATTTCCCGTGTCTCCATATAATAAAATTGTTTTCTCCAGACTGGCTTTCATTTGTTATTGCAGACCCTTACCCGTATTCCAGGCAATGGTGAAACACGCCATGACCACGCCACAAATGGGCAGGGGCAGGGCGCCAACTCTGCTTGTACTTGCCAGCTGACTTCAATTTGTCGATGGTGCGACAATAGGTCGCACCGACAAAGCATTTGAAGTATAGCGAAACTATCGCTCAAAGCCTACAAAGTTGCAGCTTTTGTAGGGAGACATACCCGGTCACTGGCTGCTGCGGCCGTTCGCAGTAAGGCATGAGTCCAATATATGGAAGATAGAAAGCGCCTGGACCACAAAATCTGGGGTATCGCGTGGCCGGCAATCCTTTCCAGTATTTTCATTGCTGTGCCGCAATGAGTGAACGCCGCTGTACCGGGGAACCCCGGTAGCGCGCTCTACCTTGGTGTAACAGCCACCGATAGCACCCTGTTGACCTTACCAAGTGGCTAAATGCTGGGAATGTACTAGCCTGAATAAACCCCTTAACTGGATCTTCACAGCACAGGGTGGACCATGATCTCACCGGGTATCAGGGAAACAATCGACGCCGCTCTGCGCAGGGAGAGCGAAACCAACCAGCTGAGCCGGCGCCTGGAGCAGCAGCTTCCCCGATTGCGTGACAAGCTGGAGTTCCCTGAAGAGGAGCCTGTGGCGGCCCTGATGGCATTCATTACCGATTACGTGGAAAGTGTGCCCGGTTGTCTGCGGCTGGCAACAGCGGTGAGCAAACACCTGGGCTTTTACGATTACGCGGCACCATTCCTGTACCTGGCAGAGGATTATTTCCTGCAACCCCCGGATGAACTGCCCGCAGATGGCGGCCTGGAAGCCTTACTAGACGAGGCATTTCTGGCCCACCGCCTGCTGGAGGAAGTGAACGATCACCACATGAGACATCTACAGCGACCCCTGCTACCGGTCGATATGACAGAAGCCAATATTATCGTCCATCACCTGTTAGGTGACGAATTCGCCACTCGGTTGGAACAGTTAGTGCAGTTCACCGCTGCGCAATTACTGCGCCGGGAACACGTATGGGATGAGGTACGCTCTGGGCCGGGCCAGGCGGAGACTGCCTCCCTGATCACAACCGGCAACCTGCGGGGCTCTCCCCAGCAGATCAAGCTGCGTCTGGCCTCATAGGTGACAAGCTACTTTCCGTCCTCACCCGGATCGATAAGAGTAATCGCCTCCGCCGGGGTCTCCATCCGACGAGCCGCGGGGCGACTAACCCGGGTCGGCACTTCCCGCAGACGGCCAGTCTCGCCCACCGGGGCAATGACCTGGCCCGGGTCGGGCCGCTCCTCACTAAAACCACAAGCCACACACTCCCGCTGGTCCGTATCCAGATTCACTACGATTTTGTCCATGCTGGCGCAGCGAGGACACACTGCGCCAGCAATAAAGCGCCGTCGATTGGCCTTGTCCGGCATTGTTTGCTCTCCGCAGGGTGGTTGGCTATTGTAGCAGGCTATTACCTTCAGGGAGTTCACCATCAATGCGGCACTACAACCCGATCAACCTGCGCAGCTTTCAGAACAAGATCCCCGCCACCGGTCAGCGCGTGCTCATTGACCCCAGCGCCGTAGTGTTGGGCGACGTATCCCTGGGGGATGATGTCTCCGTCTGGCCCCAGGCCACAATCCGTGGCGACGTACACCACATCACAGTCGGTGCCAGGGCCAGCGTGCAGGATGGCTGTGTATTGCACGTCACCCACGCAAGCTCCTACAATCCAGATGGCTGGCCACTGCAGATTGGCTGTGATGTCACCATCGGCCACAACGCCACCCTGCACGGCTGTACTGTGGGGGACCGCGTACTGGTCGGTATGGGGGCCATAGTTATGGACGGCGCGGTGGTGGAGGATGATGTTGTTATTGCCGCTGGCGCCCTGGTCACTCCCGGCAAGCGTTTACGCAGTGGCTATCTCTATGCCGGCGGCCCGGCCAGGGAGATGCGTAAATTAAGTGCCCAGGAGATGGCATACTTTACCTACATCGCCAGCAACTATGTAAAACTGAAAGATCAGCACATAGCCGCGTTGGAGGCCTCCATTGCATCTCTTAACTGATTTATCACCGGGCGGGTTTCGGGGCGAACCTTGCGCCAGATATAAAAGGACTGGGCTGCCTGTTCCACCAACATACCCAAACCATCGGCCACCGCCCAGGCGGCATGGTGAGCGGCCCAGCGCATAAACGGTGTGGGTTGAGCGCCGTAAACCATGTCGTAACAACAGCTGCGCTCGGTTAACAGGGAACTGGGCAGCTCGGGCATTTCCCCTGACAATCCGGCGCTGGTGGCATTGATAACAAGATCGAACTGGCGCTGGCCAATCAGGTCGTAGGCCCCACCCTCCAGCGTGGCAATATCGGCAAATTCGGCTGCCAGCTGCATTGCCCGCTGCGCGGTTCGATTGACTATCAGCAGTTCGTGGGGCCGCTCCCGCAACAGAGGCTCCAACACGCCGCGCGCTGCTCCACCAGCACCGAGCACCAGCACTCGCAGGCCCTGCACGGCCCAACCCAGATTGGCAACCATGTCCCGGATCAGGCCAATTCCGTCGGTATTGTCCCCCTCGATAGTGCCGTCCTGGACCCGACTGAGGGTGTTCACCGCACCGGCCCGCATAGCCCGGTCACTGAGCCGGCTGGCGAATTCGAACGCGTCGCGCTTGAACGGTACGGTAATATTCAAGCCGGCTCCGCCGGCGTCAAAGAAACTGGCTGCGGCTCGGGCAAAGCCGTCCAACTCAACCCGCACCGCCCGGTACTGCATTTGCTGAGAGCACTGCTCGGCAAAAATCCCGTGTATAACCGGGGATTTGCTCTGCTTGATAGGGTTGCCGAATACGGCGTATCTGTCTTTCTCGGTCATGAACTACTACCCCGCTAATACATATTCCTATGGTTATATTTCGGCCAACCAATCACGACCCTGCAGGTAATACTCCGTCAAATCAGCCTCGGGCGTCCCGGGCTGTGGGCGGTAATCGTATTCCCAACGCACCAACGGCGGCAGGGACATCAGTATGGCCTCTGTACGACCGTCAGATTGCAGGCCGAACAGGGTGCCCCGGTCAAACACCAGATTGAACTCCACGTAGCGGCCACGACGATACAGCTGAAACTGCCGCTCGCGCTCACCATAGGGCATATCCTTGCGCCGTTGCACAATAGGGAGGTAGGCCGGGATATAAGAATCGCCCACCGCACGCATGAAAGCAAAACAGCGATCAAAGCCCCATTCATTCAGGTCATCAAAAAACAAACCGCCGATACCGCGGGGCTCCTTGCGATGCTTGAGGTAGAAATACTCGTCACACCAGGCCTTGAAGCGGGGATGAACATCCTCCCCAAACGGCGTACAGGCCTCCGCGGCGGTCCGGTGCCAGCTGATGCAATCCTCGGCGTTGCCGTAGTACGGGGTGAGATCATAGCCTCCACCAAACCACCAGATAGGGTCCTGGCCTGGTTTTTCTGCGACAAACAGTCGAACATTGGCATGAGAAGTGGGCACGTAGGGGTTGCGCGGGTGGATAACCAGCGAGACGCCCAACGCCTGGTAGCCGCGCCCGGCCAGCTCCGGCCTGGAAGCACTGGCGGAGGGTGGCAGGTTGTCACCATATACGTGAGAAAAGTTAACGCCGGCTTTTTCAAATACCGCTCCATCAACCAGGACGCGGCTGCGACCGCCCCCGCCCCCGGGGCGCTGCCATTCGTCGGTAATAAACGTGGCGGCGCCATCCTCCGCCGCCAGGGCGTCGCATATGTTGTCCTGTAACTCGAGAAGATAGGATTTAACCTGGTCGATCTGCATATCGCTTTCCCGCTGCGCTTATCGCCGCCGCATTATACGCGCCCCCCCTTCTCTCGGACAGCCATCTATGCGCGGATAATTTGTCCGCTAGTCAGATCCTTTATGGATGTCGGCCGCCCGATCCCTCCGACTGTGCCAGGCAGCACATAATCCAGCTTGTCGCCGAAATAGCGTTTCACCTGAAATAACTCCCGCGCTGCCCGGCGGCCAGCCGGGTTGGCGGAAGTTGATACCAGCGGACCACCCCAGGCCTGGCAAAGGGCCTGAACCACGGGATGGTCACTCACCCGAACTGCAACGGTATCGTGTTCACCGTGTACCCAGGTTGGCACCAGGTCCCGGTGTGGCAGCAGCCAGGTTGTAGGGCCCGGCCAACTGGCGGACAACCTGTCGCTTTGCACAATGGGCAGGTCCGCTAACAACAAGCCGAACTGGCTCTGGCTCGCCGCCACCAGGATCAGGCCCTTGGCAAGTGGTCTGTGCTTGAGCTCAAGCAAACGTGTCACCGCAAATTCATTGCCTGGATCACAACTGAGCCCCCACACGGCCTCGGTTGGGCAGGCGACGACACCTCCGCTATACAGGGCGTGAACCGCCGCCTGGAGGCGCAATGGGCCGGGAGAAAATGGCACAATCAGCCGTTTAATGTTTCCTGCAAGGCGGCATCTTTGGCATAGATTGCCTTGGCATTGGCCGCTCGCTCGTCGTGCAGTTGCTGCGCCAAATCCGGGTCGGATGCCGACAGGATTTGCGCGGCCAGGTAGGCGGCGTTTTTGGCGCCTGCCTTGCCTATTGCTACCGTTGCTACAGGGATCCCCGCCGGCATTTGCACCGTGGACAGCAGCGCATCCAGCCCGTCCAGGGAGGCATTTATAGGTACGCCGATTACCGGTTTGACCGTGGCGGACGCGACTGCACCCGCCAGGTGAGCCGCCATGCCGGCAGCGGCGATAAACACCGCGCAGCCACGCTGCTGCGCATCCACAACAAAGTCCCTGGTGACCGCCGGGGTGCGGTGCGCCGAGGTGATGCGGGCTTCGAAAGGAATCCCGAAAGAACGCAACACAGCGAAGCTGGCTTCCATAACAGGCAGGTCCGAATCCGAACCCATAACAATTGCCACAAATGGCTTGCTCATTGACTATCTCCGATCAAACTGACGGTGTGGCCCCGGTGAAAACAGTGACCTGCCGAAAAAGAGCGCGAAATTTAACCAACTGGAGCCAACTTGGCAAGTAATAGTGCTCCCTCGCGGAGATATTGCCCGGAAAAAGCACCAGTTTACCTCACCACTCACGGTGTAACATTCAGGTGGTTGGAGCACTGGGAGTCTGTCGGACTTAACACTGTCCTACTACGGACGGTTAAGTCCGACAGACTCCTAGCGGCGAATATATCCACCGGCACTGCGCGCCACTAGCCCGGCGAGTTCCAGAGCAGACAGGTCCGACAACACCCGCGCAATGGGCAATCTGCTACAGCGCACCAATTCATCTACCGTGGTCAATTCGAAGCCCACCAGCTCCAGCACCTTTTGCAACCCCCCCGGCACATCCGCAGGCGCAACATCGCCCCCCCGCGCCGGCGTAAACAAATCCTGTTGCAGGGTATAAAGCGGTCCCAGTTCCTCCAGCACATCGTCAATAGTCTGCACCATCTTGGCGCCATCACGAATCAGGTGCAGGCAGCCCTGGCCACCTTTATGGAGCATCGACCAGGGCAGGGCGAATACTTCTCGCCCCTGCTCCAGGGCAGTCCCGGCGGTAATCAGGGAGCCACTGGGCAGGGCCGCCTCGACCACCAGCACCCCCAGCGACAGGCCGCTGATAATGCGATTGCGTCGCGGGAAGTTCTGTCGCCGTGGCGGCGTCCCCGGCGGAAATTCTGTCACCAGGCAGCCCACTTGTTCAAGCTCTGCAGCCAACTGCCGGTGCCGTAGCGGATAGACTCGATCTATACCAGTGGCCATGACCGCGATACTTTTGCCGCCACTGCGCAGCGCGCCACGGTGTGCAGCCCCGTCAATACCCAGGGCCAGGCCGGAACAAATATGCAGCCCGGCGTTGGCCAACTGGCCGCTCAGAGTCTCAGCGATGCGCAGCCCCGCGGGACTGGCTCGACGACTACCCACTACCGCCAGCTGTGCTTCCTGTAACAGGGACAGGTCACCACGCACGTATAAAAGGGGAGGGGGGTCATAAATTGTACGCAACAGCGGCGGGTACCGCCCATCGGAGAGGGCAAGAGTTTGCGCGCCACAGGCGGCCACGGCCGCCTCGGCCCGCGAATCTGCAACATTCATACATCATCCTTGACGTCATGTCTGTCGGTGATAGCACGGGACAATATGCCCTGTGCGCTGCCGCATCCTGCGGCACTGGTGTACCTCGTTAGGGGTTCTTGACCTTATCCATCACTTTCAAGGGCCGGCTGGACTTGAGTACGATGGCGTAGCTGGCCTTCTCGAAGGACTCAAACACCATAGCCAGGCCCGCACGAGAATCCGGCAGTTGCACATTACTCTCCGCCACCTTGTCGAAGACCACTGCACCAGCCCGGTAGACCGCCAGCACGTGGCCGATCTCCAGTCCATCTCGCTTGCCTTTATTGAGCACTACAATGTCCATAGCGCCAATCTGGGTAAGCCCGCCGTCCACTGCGATCATAAGACCGTTGTCAATTTCCTTCTCCGGTGCCCTTGGGTGGAACGTGGCATCCAGAATGCGCTCTTCCATCGGCAGCAGGCGATCTTCGAGGCGTACCTCTTCGGTGATCCGGGTGACTTCCAGTTCGGTGATTTCGTCCTTGTTACTACTGAGTAATTTGGCGCTGCCGATATCCTGGGCCTGGTAGCCCAGCAACTCCTGTGTCACCGGATCCACGTAGATATCGCCAACACGGTAAATGCCGTAGGCCCGCTCGTCATCCGGGAATGGCCCGCGTCCGTAAACAATATCGCCGGGGGCACTGAGCAAATTTCGCTTGTCACCAGCGACGATATAGGCTGAGTCGTTAAGCTTCGCTGCGTCCATGATGCGATGGCGCAATAGCCACGGGCCAATTTCATCCAGCGGAATAATGGGGATGGCCAGGTCCAGGGGGCTCACACGCATATTCGGCGTAAGCTTCACATCCTTGCCGCGGCGCAGACGCAGACGCGGCTGCCCGTCTATCCACACCAGGTACAGTTCGTCCCCGGGGAAGATCAGGTGGGGGTTGTCAATCTGGGGATTGACATCCCACAGCTCAGGCCAGAGCCAGGGCTGCGTGAGATACATGCCGGATATGCCCCAAAGGGTATCGCCCTTCTTGACGACATAAGTTTCCGGCACATCTTCGTTGAGTTCCACTGCTGCCTGTAACCACCCGCTAAACAGGAGTGATAACAGCAGTAAGCAAACCGAGAGTGACCTTATTTTCATTTTTCCGTCCCTGCGTGGCCTTGTTATTGTTCGCCCCATCGCTATCTGTACATAATAGCAGATGCTATCGCAGCGCATTTTTCGCGCCCTGTGGGCTCTCGTCGCGACAGTCCCTGTGATTTCCAGGTGTCAATGACAGCCAATCCGTCTGCAAACCGACCGATCTGCAGCATCATGACGCCCCTCCACTGACACCCATTCTTCACAGGTAGTATAATAGCTATAGTTTGCTGCCGCGAATTATCGCTGGCAAGCCCTAATGTTATTAATTCACGCAGCCAATTTCAGCCATTTCTGGCGATTTACTGAGCAATCCGGACCATGGCAGTACTTGAAATACTAGAATTTCCCGATCCGCGGTTGCGCACCGAGGCCAAACCGGTAGCCCAGGTAACGGCCACCACCCGCGTCCTGATAGACGACATGTTCGAGACCATGTACGACGCTCCAGGCATCGGTCTGGCGGCTACTCAGGTCAACGTCCACCAGCGTATACTGGTCATCGATATATCGGAGAATCGTGACGACCCACAGGTATTCATTAATCCCCGGTTAACCGTATTGGACCCCGAGCTGGGAGAATACGATGAGGGCTGCCTCTCTGTTCCAGGTTTTTACGAAACGGTCAATCGGCCCCAGGCGGTGGAAGTCATCGCCCTGGATCGCAACGGTGAGCCCTTTACCCGGGAGTTAAACGGTTTGTTGGCCATTTGTCTACAACACGAAATAGACCACCTCAACGGCAAGTTGTTCGTCGATTACCTGTCGGCACTCAAGCGGCAGCGTATTCGAAAGAAGCTGGAAAAAAGCCAGCGGCAACGGGCCTGACCGCGCATGCCATGCCCCCCTCTGCGAGTGATTTTCGCCGGAACTCCTGAGTTTGCCGCGTTTTATTTAAAGGCCTTAATAGATAGTGAGCACCAACTATTGGCTGTTTACACCCAGCCCGACCGGCCTGCCGGGCGAGGGAAGAAGCTACAGGCAAGCCCGGTCAAACACCTGGCCCAGGAGGGCGGCCTGCCCGTTTATCAGCCCGTTTCCCTGAAGGATATCGCTGAGCAACAGAAGCTGACCGAATTGGCCGCAGACATATTGATAGTCGTAGCCTACGGCCTGATCCTGCCCCAGGGAGTACTCGATGCACCCCGTCTCGGCTGCCTGAATGTACACGCCTCCCTGCTGCCCCGCTGGCGGGGAGCGGCACCCATACAACGCGCCATTGAAGCGGGGGATCATGAAACGGGTATTACCATCATGCAGATGGATGCCGGCCTGGACACCGGGGAAATGCTGGCCACAGTCACCACCCCGATAGATGACAATACCACGGCGGCCAGCCTGCACGACAAACTCGCGGCACTGGGTACCCCCCTGCTACTGCAGGTGCTGGGCGACCTTCCTGCCTACCAACACAGAGCGTGCACGCAGGGTAATGAACTGGCCACCTACGCCAGTAAAATTCTCAAACCCGAGGCAGCAATCGACTGGCATCAGAATGCGCAGCTACTCGAACGCAAAATCCGTGCTTTTAATCCTTTCCCGGTATGTTTCAGCACCCTGGGCAATGAGCGGGTAAAGATCTGGCAGGCCAAAGTGGTCGGTTCAATAGCCATGCCGGAAGGGCCCGGGACTATTCTGCGAGCCGACCAGCAGGGCGTTGTCGTCAACTGTGGCGCCGGGCAGCTCAGTATTACGCGGTTGCAACTTCCCGGCGGCAAGCCCCTGTCTGCACAGCAAATACTCAACGCCCGTGGTGCGCTGTTCGCGCCCGGCCGTAAGTTCTGTTCGCCCCCGACGGGTCGCAGCTGATGGCCCTCGATGTCCGGGCCGCAACGGCCCGCGTTATCGGTGAAGTACTGGCTGGCAATTCCCTCAACCAGGCCCTGCCGCCCATGCTAACCCGGGTCAGCGAGCGCGACCGGGGCCTGTTACAGCAATTGTGTTACGGCACATTACGCCATAGCCCCGGCCTGCAAGCCACGCTGGGTCGATTGCTGGATAAACCTCTGCGGGACAAGGACCGGGACATACAGGGTCTGTTGCTGTGCGGGCTCTACCAGTTGGACCACATGCGCATCCCAGACCACGCCGCTGTGGCAGCCACGGTCGGGGCGACCCGGATCCTCAAGAAACCGTGGGCCAAAGGCATGACCAATGCGGTATTGCGGCGCTATCTGCGGGAGCGCGAACAGCTGACCCAGGAGCTGGATGATGCGGCGCGCGCCAGCCACCCCGCATGGCTCTATAACAAACTGCTGCTGCAATGGCCTGATTCCGCCACCGCTATTATAGAAGCCAACAACCAACACCCGCCCATGACCCTGCGCGTAAACTGCGGCCGCCTGTCCCGAGAGGAATATCTCAGTACGCTGGCAAAAGAGGGTATCGAAGCAAGGGCTGGAGAGGTCGGCCCACAGGCCATCCAGCTATCCCGGCCGAGGGATGTACTGGAATTACCCGGTTTCACCACCGGGGATGTTAGCGTACAGGACGAGGCGGCGCAGATGGCGGCGCCGCTACTGCAATGCGCACCCGGGGAGCGGGTACTGGACGCCTGCGCGGCTCCCGGGGGCAAAACCTGTCACATGCTGGAGCTGCAGCCACAGCTGGGCGAACTGGTGGCCATGGATGTAGATGAACAGCGCCTGCAAAAAGTCGCCGAGAACCTGCAACGCCTGGCACTAACCGCCACCCTGCTGGCGGGCGATGCGGCCAGGCCTCCAGACCAGCTCCAAAGCGGCTCTTTCGACCGTATTCTGGTGGATGCACCCTGCTCTGCCAGCGGCGTAATCCGCCGCCACCCCGATGTGAAATTGCTGCGTCGGGAAGCCGATATCCCCCAGCTGGCAGAACAGCAACTGGCCATTCTGCAGGGTTTATGGCCGCTACTAAAGACAGGCGGCATGCTGCTCTACGCCACCTGCTCGGTGCTGGATGAGGAGAACAGCCAGGTCGTTCAACGTTTTCTATCTGACTGCGGGGATGCCGAATTGTGCGCCATTGATGGCGTGTGGGGGCAGACAGTGGCCTGCGGGCGCCAACTACTGCCTTCAACAACCGGACACGACGGACTCTTCTATACCCTCCTAAGGAAAGCCCAATGATAGTTGTGCACTATTTCGCGCTGCAAACACTTACATTCGATGAATGATTTCTTTAAGGTACACAAGTACTTAGGGCTATTTGAACTCGACAAGCCATGAAGATCATTATTCTCGGGGCTGGCCAGGTAGGCGGCACACTCGCCGAACACCTGGCCAACGAACAAAACGATATCACGGTGGTAGACACCGACGGTGACAAGCTCCGCGCATTACAGGACCGGCTGGATATTGGCACTGTAACCGGCGGCGCGTCATATCCCAATATTTTGTATAAAGCCGGCGCCGAAGACGCCGACATGCTCATCGCAGTTACCAACAGTGATGAAATCAATATGATGGCCTGTCAGGTCGCTCACATCCTGTTCAACACTCCCACCAAAATTTCTCGTGTGCGCTCACCCAACTACCTGTCCCACCAGGAGCAGCTGTTCACCCCCGAACGAATTCCAGTGGACGTTATCATCGGCCCGGAGCAGCTGGTTACCCAAAATATACAGCGCCTGATAGCCAACCCGGGCGCACTGCAGGTGCTTGATTTTGCTGAGGGTCGGGTGCAATTGGTAGCAGTGAAGGCGTTTCACGGGGGCCCTATTGTCGGTCAGGAATTGCGGGAAATCCGTAAGCACATGCCCAAAGTGGATACCCGGGTTGCCGCTATTTTCCGGCAGGACCGTCCCATCATTCCAGAAGGCAGCACTGTGGTTGAGGCGGATGACGAGGTCTTCTTTATCGCCGCCAAAGAAAACATTCGAGCTGTGATGTCGGAACTGCGCAAGGTGGACAAGCCTTACAAACGTGTGATGATCGCCGGTGGCGGCAACATCGGTGCCACCCTGGCATTGAATATAGAAAGTAAGTACCAGGTGAAAGTGATCGAAAAATCCTACAGCCGTTGCCGGCTGCTGTCCGAGCGCCTGAAGCACAGTATCGTACTCAACGGCAGTGCCTCTGAACCACAGCTGCTCTCTTCCGAAAATATCGAGGTCACAGACGTCTTTTGTGCCCTGACCAATAACGACGAGTCCAACATCATGATGTCCATGCTGGCCAAGCGTATGGGCGCCAAAAAAGTAATCACCCTGATAGCCACCTCAGCCTATGCCGAGCTGGTGGGCGATGAAATCGATATCGCTATCTCCCCGCAGCAAATCACCATCGGCAGCCTGCTGACACATGTCAGGAAAGGCGACATTAGCAACGTGCACTCCCTGCGCCGTGGCGCGGCCGAAGCGATCGAGGTCACCGCACACGGCGATAACTATTCATCCAAGGTGATTGGCAAACGGCTGGACGAGATCAGCCTGCCAGACGGAGTCACTATCGGCGCTATAGTACGCGATGATGAGGTCATCATAGCGCACAGCCATATCGTGGTGGCGGCCGACGATCACGTTATTCTGTTCCTGGTCGATCGCAGTAAAATCCACGCTGTGGAAAAGTTGTTCGCCGTGGGCTTCGGGTTCTTTTCCTAAATGCACATCAGCGTCTCCTTCAGGATTCTCGGTGTACTGCTGATGCTGTTCAGCACCGCAGCACTGCCGCCACTGATAATAGCGCTGGTCGCACAAGACCACACTGCCACCGGGTTTTTATCGGCTATGGGCATCACCTTCCTGTCCGGCCTGGCCATGTGGTTACCGGTAAAAGATGCCCGGCACGAACTGCGCATCCGTGACGGGTTTTTGATCACCTCACTGTTCTGGACGGTACTGGGCCTGTTCGGAGCGCTGCCCTTCGCCCTCACCGACACCCTGGACCTGACGCCAGTAGAGGCCGTGTTCGAGTCTGTCTCCGGCCTGACCACTACCGGTGCAACGGTTATTGTGGGCCTGGACGACTTGCCCCAGTCCATTCTTATCTATCGCCAGCTACTGCAATGGTTGGGAGGCATCGGTATCATCGTGGTGGCCGTGGCGGTGCTGCCCATGCTGGGTATCGGCGGCATGCAGTTGTACAAGGCGGAGACGCCGGGCCTGTCCAAAGACAGCAAGCTCACCCCGCGTATTACCGGTACGGCCAAAGCACTGGCCTCAGTATATGTAGCCCTGACCCTGGCCTGCGCGGGCGCTTACTATGCGGTGGGTATGTCGGGATTTGACGCGTTCTCCCATGCCTTATCCACCGTGGCTATCGGTGGCTTTTCCACGCACGACGCCAGCATGGGTTATTTTGAAAGTGACGGTGTTCTGCTGGTGTGCAGTATTTTCATGTGCATTTCCGCAATCAATTTCGGCCTGCATTACATTGCCTGGCGAGGGCGTACGATGGGTGTCTATCGCCAGGACTCCGAAACTCGATTTTTCCTCAGCGTACTCGGCGTATGTATCGCCGTCACCTGTACCTACCTGATGATTACCCACACGCTGGAACCGGGAGAGAGCCTTATCCACGGGATTTTTCAGGCGATTTCTATCACCACAACCACCGGGTTCGCCACCCAGGATTTCGCCGCCTGGCCCTCCTTCTTGCCCATCATGCTGTTGATGTTCTCCTTTATGGGAGGCTGCGTTGGATCCACCGGCGGAGGCATGAAAGCCATGCGCCTGATGTTGATTTACAAGCAGGGTATTCGGGAACTGAAACAACTGGTTCACCCCAACGCGGTCATTCCGCTGAAGGTGGGCAGTCGCCGGGTCGAAGCCTCCGTGGTCAGTGCTGTGTGGAGTTTCTTCGCGGTTTATACCACATCGTTCATTGTAATCATGCTGCTGCTGATGGCCACTGGCCTGGATTTCACCACAGCATTTTCCGCTGTGGCCGCGTCACTGAACAACCTCGGCCCCGGGCTGGGTGAAGTGGCTGCCAACTACAGCTCGATCAGCGAGGTGGCCAAGGGCCTGCTGTGCTTCACCATGCTACTGGGTCGTCTGGAGGTGTTCACCCTGCTGGTATTGTTTACACCGATGTTCTGGCGAATATAGCAGGCCACCCGGTGCGGGCAACTATTTTCCAATACCGCGTTGCTTGCGAACCATCTCATAAGCGGCCTGAATTTCCTGGGAACGCTCGGTCGCCAACTTTATCATATCCTCCGGTACACCCCTGGCGATAAGCTTGTCCGGGTGGTTTTCACTCATCAGTTTGCGGTATGCGCGCTTCAAATCCTTGTCACTGACATCGCGGCTTATACCCAGGGCGGCATAAGCATCGTCAAGACTGGTCCCCGGCTGGGCCGCAAACCCCCCCTCGCCATGAAAGTGTTCCTGCGCCTGAGCCATACGCAACAATTGCTCCAGCTGTGCAATGCCCAGACCCATTAACGTGGCGATACGCACCAGGGCGTCATGTTCGGCGGGGTCGAATTCGTGGTCCGCAAGCGCCACCGAAATGAGGAACAACATCAAGGTTTGTTGCAGCTGGCGCTGGGGGCCGCAGGTCTGTACGAAAGCGGCTACCACCGGTTCAAGTTGGAAATCACTGCCTGACCCCTGCCGGAACAGGTCGATGGCACGTTGGCGCTGTGCGACGCTCAAGCCCATCTGGGTGAATATTTTCTCGGTGTGTTTTATCTCCTGTTTGGAAACCCGACCGTCTGCCTTGGCCAGATAGCCGGATAACAGAAACGTCGTTTCAAAAAAACTGGTCTTGATTCGCTCGATATTTTCAGGCGAACCAAACTGCAGGGTTTTTACCAAACCCTTGTCGAAGCTGTGACCAATCAACACGCCAACAACCAGGCCAACAATGCCCCCGACCAACAGGCCAAGCAGGCCTCCTATCATTTTTCCGTAAATCATGTGCTTCCTTTTCAGGGAAAGCGCGTATTATGCCGCCAAAAGAGGCTGTATAATAGCTGGCTTTTTGCACTGACCTCACAGGCATACCGGTGGCACAAACACACAACAAAATTCTCACATTTCAAGAACTTATATTAAAGTTGCAGCAATTCTGGGCGGATCAGGGCTGTGTGATTTTACAACCTCTCGATATGGAAGTGGGTGCGGGAACATTCCACCCGGCCACTTTCTTGCGTGCACTGGGCCCGGAAAGCTGGAACGCCGCCTACGTGCAGCCCTGCCGCCGGCCAACCGATGGGCGCTATGGGGAAAACCCGAACCGCTTGCAACATTACTACCAGTTCCAGGTCGCCATGAAGCCATCACCGGAGAACTTTCAGGAACTTTACCTGGAATCGCTGGCCACCCTGGGCATAGATGCCACTATCCACGACATACGCTTTGTCGAAGACAACTGGGAATCACCCACCCTGGGCGCCTGGGGTCTGGGCTGGGAAGTCTGGCTTAACGGCATGGAGGTCACCCAGTTCACCTATTTTCAGCAGGCGGGGGGGCTTGAATGTTTTCCCGTAACCGGTGAAATCACCTACGGTATTGAGCGCATCGCCATGTATTTGCAGAGCGTCGACAGTATCTACGACCTGGTGTGGGCCGACGGACCCGCAGGCAAAGTGAGTTACGGTGATGTCTTTCACCAGAATGAAGTGGAGATGTCCCATTATAATTTTGAAGAGGCCGATGTGGAGCATTTGTTCGGCTTCTTCGACCAGTGTGAAAAAGAAGCCCGGCGCCTGGTGGAAAAAAACCTGCCACTGCCCGCCTATGAAATGGTAATGAAAGCTTCTCACACCTTCAACCTGCTGGACGCCCGCCACGCCATTTCAGTCACTGAGCGTCAGCGCTTTATCCTCCGTGTACGGGCTCTGGCCCGGGCGGTGGCCCAGGCTTATTTCAATACCCGTGCAGAACTGGGCTTCCCTCTGGCGAAGGATGCGTTGCGACGGGAAGTTCTGGACCGAATACAAGCGGAGGTTAGGCCATGAGTACAGAAGCATTGCTGGTGGAGCTTGGGACTGAAGAACTCCCCCCCAAGGCGCTCAAGTCACTGGGGCTGGCCTTTCGCGACGGTATTACCGGAGGTCTGCGACAGCGAGAGCTGGACTTTGGTGAAGTGCAATGGTTCGCCACGCCACGGCGCCTGGCTGTACTGATTGCAGAGGTACAACTACAGGCGCCGGACAAGGACATAGTGGTGCTGGGCCCACCGCTGGACCGCGCCAGAGACGCATCCGGCGACTGGACCCCCGCCGCCGCCGGCTTTGCCAAAAAACAGGGGGTGGAACCAGATCAGCTACAGACCATAGATACACCCAAGGGTCCAAGGCTGGGGCTGCGCAGCACAGTTGGCGGCGTTACCGCCAAAGATTGCCTCAACGATATTATCCGGGGCAGCGTGGCGGCGCTACCAATCCCCAAACGCATGCGCTGGAGCGACAGCCGGGTCGAATTTGTTCGACCCGTACACTGGGTGGTGGCAATGCTGGGGCAGAATTGCGACCACGGGGAAATACTGGGTCTCACTACTGGCAACACCACCCGGGGTCACCGTTTCCACAGCAGTGGCACTATCACACTTGATCGGCCCGAAAATTATATCGATGCACTGGCGGATGCCCGGGTGGTAGCCAGCTTCGAGCAGCGCCAGCAAATGATTCGTGACCAGGTTGAAGTAGAGGCCAGCGCGCTGCAGGCAACGGCGGTAATCGACCAGGACCTGCTGGATGAAGTGACCGGCCTGGTGGAATGGCCGGTAGCGCTAACCGGTTCTTTCGAAGAGCGCTTTTTGGAGGTTCCGGCGGAAGCCCTGGTGTTATCCATGAAAGAACACCAGAAGTACTTTCACCTGGTAGACGGGGAGGGCAAGCTCAAGCCCAACTTCATCACCATCTCCAATATAGAAAGCAAAGATCCGGTGCAGGTTATCTCCGGCAATGAACGGGTAATCCGGCCACGGCTGTCGGACGCGGCATTTTTCTTCGAAACCGACAAGAAGACCCCCCTGGCTGACCGTGTGCAGCAGCTGGACAGCATCGTGTTTCAGCAACAACTGGGTACTTTAAGCGACAAAACCCAGCGATTGGTGAAACTGGCCGGTGCACTGGCCGACCGTATCGGCGCCTCTGCGGAGCTTGCTGAGCGTGCCGCCCTGTTGAGTAAAACTGACCTGATGACCGACATGGTGCTGGAGTTTTCTGACATGCAGGGCATCGCCGGGTCCTACTATGCGTTACACGATGGTGAGGCGACGGATATAGCCTCAGCCCTGGCCCAACAGTACTGGCCAAAATTCGCCGGCGATCGCCTGCCGCAGACCCCAACCGGCTGTGCCCTGGGTCTGGCGGACAGGCTGGACACCCTGGTGGGAATATTCGGGATTGGCCAGGCGCCCACCGGCTCCAAAGATCCCTTCGCCCTGCGCCGGGCCTCGTTGGCGGTATTGCGCATAATGGTCGAAGAAAATCTGGACCTCGACTTGCGCGAGTGCCTGGAACTGGCAGCGGCCCAATACCCGGAAAATGTGATTGCCGAGGGCACCCCCGGCCAGGTGTTCGATTACATGATCGAACGCTTCCGCGCATGGTACGAAGAAGAAGAAATTCCACCGGAGGTATTCAAGGCCGTCAGTGCCAGGCACCTCAGCAGGCCCCTGGATATCCAGCGCCGGGTGCACGCGGTATACGCCTTTACCCAATTGCCACAGGCCGCAGCTCTGGCCGCAGCCAACAAGCGTGTTTCCAACATTCTGGGAAAGCTGGACGACCATCACCAATTTGGCGACGTAAGCGCCAACTTACTTGTGGAGTCAGAGGAACAAGCGCTTTCAGAGCAGCTCCAGACATTGACGCAAACCTGCCAGGAGCACCTGGAGAAAGATGAATATACCGAAGCGCTGGCCTGCCTGGCTGGCTTGAGAGCGGCGATAGACGCCTTTTTCGACGGTGTTATGGTAAATACTGAAGACTCGGCGCTGCGCGACAACCGACTCAACCTGTTAAAGGATTTACGCGACATATTCCTGCAAGTTGCCGACATATCCCAGCTAGTTGTCAGCAAATAGCCCATGCCCCTACTAATCCTGGATCGTGACGGTGTTATCAACCGGGATTCGGATAATTACATCCGTTGCGTAGACGACTGGGCGCCGATTCCCGGCAGTATCAAGGCCATTGCCGACCTGTCCCGGGCCGGTTATCGCATCGCTGTGGCCACTAATCAATCCGGGCTCAGCCGGGGGTTTTTCACCCTCGATGACCTGGAAGAAATTCACGCCCTGCTGTGTCGGCAGGTGGAAAAGTACGGCGGCACTATCGAGGGCATCTTCTATTGCCCACACCTGCCCGAGGAGGGCTGTGGCTGCCGAAAACCGGCGACAGGCCTGTTACGGGCGATAGAGCAAGAGCTACAACAGTCGGCACAGGGTGCATTTTTTGTCGGCGACAGTTTGCAGGACCTGCAAGCGGCTAGCGCTTATGGCTGTAAACCGTTACTGGTGAAAACCGGCAAAGGCGTCGACACGCTGGCCAGCTTGCAATCGGATGAAGCAAGCCTCGATTACCCGCTGGAGGTTCCCGTATACCGAGACCTGGCGGACGCCGCTAAAGCTATCCTGGTGTACTGCGGCGGATAAAGTACACGAGGCACCTGATTTCACCAACGCTCCACGGTATGTCCGATCACGCGACATACCTCGATCGAGTTGGCGGATAATTCTCCTCCCATGCCATATATTGATTTAAACTGTCAGGCATCCACAGGGGAGGGACGATGAAGCTCACGGCTGACACATTGATAATCGCGGGCATGGCGTTGTGTGCCGTTGTGTTGATCGGGTTGATGGTGAGTGTCTGGCGGGGTATCGCGGCCAGGCGGGTACTGAGGAACATCCAGAAAAATTTGGCGGATCGGGAAAAAGAGCTGCACACTCTGGTTGCGACTAACCAACAACTGGTGCAGGAATCTCACCAGCGCGACCTGAAAGTGGGCACCCTGGATGCTGAAATTTCCACCCTGAGACACCGCCTACAGGACCGGGAAAGCCACATCGCGCAACTGACCGGCGAGCAACAAAACCTGAATACCAGCCTGGGTCAGCTGCGCGATAGCCTGGCTCGCGCCAGCGCCGATAATCGGGGCCAAGCCGTAGAGCTGGAGCAGACCAGCCTTCAGATGCACGAAAAAGTGGCCGAACTACAATCGTTAAAATCCGAGCTGGCGGCGTTGAGCGCCCGGCACGGCACCGTACTTAACGAGCATACAGAGCTACAAACACAACTGCACGAACGGGAAGACCGGCACGCTGAACAAATAGAACTGTTGAACGAAACCAGGGAGAACCTGAAAAAGGAATTCGAAAATCTCGCCAACAAGATTTTTGAAGACAAAGGCAAAAGCTTCACCACCACCAGCAAGGAGTCGCTGGAAGCCATGCTAAAACCATTCCGGGAGCAAATTAGCGGATTCCAAAGTAGAATTAATGAGGTTCATTCAGAGTCAGTCCGGGGCAACACCGCACTGGAAAAGGAAATACAAAAAGTACTCGATGTAGGCCTGGAAATGAACAGCCAGGCCAGCAATCTGGCAGTGGCGTTAAAAGGCGATAAAAAAACCGCCGGCAATTGGGGTGAGGCCCAACTTGAGCGCACGCTGGAGCTGGCGGGTTTACAGGCGGGCGACCACTATGAATCGCAGGCGGCCTTCAGGGACGAGGACGGCAAGCGGAAGCTGCCCGATTTCGTCATCAAGCTGCCTGACGACAAGAATCTGGTTATTGACAGCAAGGTGTCTCTGGTGGACTACGATAGGGCCATCGCAGCAGGAACCGACGAGGAGCGCACCACGGCTCTCAATGCCCATGCACAGGCGGTACGAAATCACATCGATGATTTATCTTCCAAGGATTACGCCAACCTGCCAGGGATTGGCAGCCCCGATTTTGTATTGATGTTTATGCCTATAGAGCCCGCATATATAGAGGCAATGAAACACACCAAGGACTTATTCAACTACGGCTACAAAAAAGGTGTCATCATGGTGTCACACACTACCCTGATGCCTATTTTGCGCACAGTAGCCAACCTGTGGATGATTGAACAGAGCAATAAGGAAGCCAAGGAAATCGGTAGCAGGGCAGGGGACATCTACAACCAGGTTTGTCTGGTCGCCGAGCGCTTGCACAAATTGGGCAACACCCTAAGAGCAGCGAACAACCACTACAACGACACGGTAAAAGGTCTGGTAGGCAAACAGGGCCTGCACGGCAAGGTCGAACGTTTCGCGCAACTTTCCACCAGGGCGAACAAAGAAATGGCCGCCCTGGAATCCATTCACGACGATATAGAAAATGACCGGCTTGAGTCTGTAGCCGACATTGGCGAGGGCGGGCCTGGCCCCACACTAAATGCTCCAGACTCGACTGGAGGCGTTGAGCGTAAAAGGATAAAAAATGAGGGCGTATGACCAAAACAAGCCTTTAATTGTCATTCATGTACCAAAGGCTGCAGGAACGACGTCAGAGAAAATATTTCAAAAGTGGTACGGCGAGGGGTTTTTGAGGCACTATTTCAACGAACAAACTGGAGAGATGCCTCCTAAATATGATCTTATTCGCATGCATAGTAATAAAAAACCAATATTATTACACGGGCACTTTAATAAGCTCAGAGGTTTTGGGGTCGAAAACTATTATCCCGAGGTAGATCAATTCGTAACCATTCTACGTGACCCATTTGAACTTACACTTTCACATTACTTTTACACAAAAAAAGTTGGCTCAAACTGGAAAGATAAATCACGTATCCCTGATAAAAAACTAGAAGAATTCATAATTAATGCAAAACCCAACATGCTGAATCATTTTCCTAGGGAGGTAACCCAATCCAACTATAAAGAAATAATTGAGGAATATTTTATAGAGATTGGTATTACAGAACGCCTTAGCGAATCTATGAAGTGGATAGCTTATAAGCTCAATTTTCATTACGATGAGACGTTACTAGAGCATAGTAATGCGACAGAGAGAAATGAAAAAATTCCCGGTGATCTTAGAGAAAAATTCGTTGAGAAAAACCAACTTGAATTCAATGTGTATGATTACGCCTTACAAAGATTCACCCAACGAGGCGCTGTACCGGACGGGAATTTATAGCCCCCTGTTTTAGCAATAAATTTCCAACTGGAGCAATAACACGGTATGCAAAATAGACGACTCAATAACAATGTTGGTCACCAGGTTAATTGAAAAGGGATGACCCGTAACATATTGTTTCGTAGTTCCTTACTCCAAATAACGCTGAGAACAAGGCTCAATCAATTTCTCACGATATCTGCACAAATCCGGAGTTTCTCAGCCTTAATGAGGGTACGCTTTGGGGCCAGGAGCTGACGCTCACTGCGGGGGGCGCTCTAAGCACATCCGGTGCCGATTTTTCACATGCTTGTTAGATTGCATCTTTGATAGGACACGCGATTTTGAAAAATACTTCTCCCGAACGCCCCTCGATAACAAAAGTTTCTTCGATCCATACGCCTTGCCACAAATCAAACCACACAGCCTCCCAAATCCGAGAATCTATAATTTTATGGCTCGAAATAACATTTCCAATTTTATCTAGAAATCCCAAGTAGGCGTCGACCCCGCCCTTTTTGAAATGCAACCTAGT
>QNFR01000029.1 GCA_003646405.1 Gammaproteobacteria bacterium | reverse complement strand
CAGAAGCAATGGGTCGTTTGGGTCGCCAGCCTGCATGCGCCCGACGAAAGCCAGGGGCACCTTTAGGGCGAAGTCCGCGCAGGCCCGCTCAGAAAATCCCACATCCTCTGCGCTCAAGCCAAGTATGCCCAGCAGTTGCTGCGCCGAAGTAATGGTATTGCGCAACTGGCTCTGCCAGTTGTCAGTGGTATGAATGAGTTTGTTTTGAGAAATCACTGGCGCCCTTTGCATGAACAACGACCGGCGTTACCACCGAACGACATTCTAGCAACGAATTGCTGGAACGTCTGACTCTGTCGTTGATTTTTGGTCCAGCATCACCGCTCTCAGTGGTGCGCGCTCAACCCAATCGATCCCGCAAGCTGTAAAACAACATGCCGACGACCTGTCCCGGCCAGCACAGCAGGGGCCGCCCCAGCCGTAGTCAATGCGCGTGCCTGCCAGTTCGGGATAGATCCGCAGCATGTACTTGCGTACGAAGTTCTTGATATCAGGGGGAAGCGCCACGAATAGGACTCACTGCCGCCGATCACGCATACATCAGCCGGCGTTTCGCCCAGTAACGGAGGGAAATCCAGCTGCAGGTTGGCGGAGGCCGCATACCATGACGCTACATGTGGCTGATTTTGCATGTCTTGACTATATCCGTGCGGGGCTTCGGGACGGCATAGCACGTTAGGGGTAGTATCCGTGGAAAAAGCTTGAACAGACCCTTGGCGACTCGCTGAATGTTACAACATGAGTGATGAGGTACACTAGGCGTTTTGGGTAAGCGGGACATTGTATGGATTCCGATGCGCAGGCTATCAGGGACTGGCCGCGGCAGCACCATGCGCATAGTACCCTGGGCGCACGAGCCTCCGGAAATTCAACAAATTTTTGGTGAGCTGTTCCTGCGCGCTTACACCGCAGTCAAGCGCGATGAGTTTGAACAGTTCAACCGGGTGGTCAGTTCCTGGGAGCGGGAACACCTGTTGTTGCAAGTGTGAACAGGGTATGAGTGACGGGGTACACCAGATGGTGGAACGGGGTGGTTACTTTGGCGGCGCTACAGGCTACCGCATTTTCACTGCCGTTAAATACCTGGTCTATGCCCTGCTCAGTTTCAACGTCTACCTGTTTCTGCAGGAAGAGCTGCTGGCGCTGGATCATACGTTTGTCGGTGGCATCGAGCCCGGGCAAATCATCCAGGCCTTCGCCGCTTCTATCGATACGGCTGCCTGGGTCATTTTACTACTGCTTTTTGAGCTGGAAACTGCGGTGCTGGATGACAGCAAGATCACGGGCATGGTTAAGTGGAGCCTGCACGGTATACGGGGTCTGTGTTACATCGCTATCTCTTATGCCTTCACCGGCTACTACGCGGAGCTTATCACTCTCTACCAGGTTACCCATCTGTCCGTTGCGGATGCTTGTGCCCTGCTGGGCCAGGATTACTCCCTGTTGCTGGACCTGGATGAGTACGCGCCTGTGGATATCGCCAATTGCGCTTCCGTGGGGCCCCGGGCCTATCAGTTGACGGGCTTCGATATCATCGCAGACAGTGAGGTTTTGAGTGCGGCGAGGTGGTTGGCCTGGGTTGATGTGATCAACTCGGCGGACTGGATACTGGTTTGCGTTGTGCTGGAAATCGAGGTGCGGTTGCAGTTGCGTGGTAATCTGTCGGACCAGATTATGAACATGACCAAACTCGTCAAGTTCGGGCTGTACAGCGTACTGTTCGCAGCCGCTGCCTACTGGGGCTATGCCGGGAGCTTTCTGGATTTTTGGGATGCCGCCCTGTGGCTGTTTGCCTTTATCTTCATTGAGCTCAATGTTTTTGAGTGGCAACATGAGACCAGCCAGGAGCTTGCCGCCGAGGCCTGAGAAATACATGTTCAGCAACGACAATTTGTGCAGCTTGCGCTGGGACCCGGTGGGCCAGGCGGTGGAGATCATCGATCAGACGCTATTGCCCCATACCCTGCGCTGGTGTCACCTGGATTCCCTGGCTGTCTTCTGCCACGCAATCAGCAGCATGCAGGTGCGTGGAGCGCCACTTATCGGTATTACCGCGGCCTTCGGTCTGGCTCGCGCCTTAACCGAAGACGCTTCTACCGAAAACCTGGAGCGGGCCAGCGCCGCCCTGTTGGCGACCCGGCCCACGGCGGTGAACTTGCGCTGGGCACTGCAGCTTGTGGCCGGCGCCGTGTATGGGCTGGAACCTGCCAGGCGAGCTGAGGCGGCCCTGAATAAAGCCCTGGCCCTGCGCGGGGAGGATATAGCCAACTGTGCCCGTATCGGCGAGCATGGGCTGCAATTACTGCGTGCACTGCAAGTCGATGGCACACTGAATATCATGACCCACTGTAATGCCGGCTGGCTCGCGACCATTCAATGGGGCACGGCCCTGGCTCCGGTCTACAAGGCCTTTGCCGCGGGAACTTCCGTGCATGTCTGGGTATCCGAGACCCGTCCCCGCAACCAGGGCATGAATCTTACCGCCTGGGAGCTGCAGCGGGCCGGGGTGCCCTGCACCATTGTTGCGGACAACAGTTGCGGTCAGTTGATGCGTGAGGGCCGGGTGGATTGTGTGATAGTTGGCAGTGATCGCACCGCCGCCAATGGTGATGTCTGTAACAAGGTCGGCACCTATCTCAAGGCACTGGCGGCCCGTGCCAACGATGTCCCGTTTTACGTGGCAGTGCCTGAGTCAACGATAGACTGGTCCTGTGTCAGTGGCGCCCGGATACCCATCGAGGAGCGGGATGAGGCGGAGATACTGACTATCGCGGGGTTGGATGCGGCGGGCGAGGTGCGAGAGGTGAATCTGGCCGCACCGGGAAGTCGGGCGCTGAACCCGGCCTTTGATATTACCCCGGCGGAACTGGTCAGCGCCCTGGTAACCGAGCACGGCAGTTTTGCAGCCAGCCCGGATGGCCTCGCCCGGCTGAAATTGGCAAAATGAATCAGATCAGATTTTCTCGTCCAGGTCTATATGATCTATCCGCGGGTATTCCCGCCTGTAAAATCACCCACGGCAGCCCCCGGATCAGCTCTGCGGCGATGGGTGCGCCCTGTTCTGACATGCCGAGGACTGCAACCTAGAAGTCATCCAGTTCCAGATCGTAGTCGCCCAATTCATCACGCAAGCGTTTCTCTTCCAGTCGCTGTTCGGCGCGACGGCGCTTTTCAGCCAGGTATTGCCTGGTGGATGAAGCGGATGCCAACTCATGGAGGTCCTGTTCAGACAACTCTCCGAGACCGGGCTCGAAAATGTCGTCCAGAACTTCTGTCGTCACAGGCTCCTGGTCGCGCTCTCCCATAAATCACCTCCCGATGACTTAATTCAGATCACTATGCGGCAAAACATCGATTACTGCTAAAGGGGAGTAAATCAAATTTTATTGGGACTAACAATAAAATCTTTCCGTAACTTTTGCCCAAATTCCAGTGCTTTTTCTGGTGTACCTCGCCCGCAGGGAGCCACCCAATTCGCCCGCTGCCGCGTAGCAGCTCTTGGAAAGGTACCTATATTCCCTGCGAATTGCGCCTTACAGCAGGCGAAATGGGTGTGCACTTTATCCACCGCAGTACATGGGATGGGATAGGCGGCCCGCTGCCATCCATGGCTTTCCCTGCGCCTGGGTCTACTTTCCATCCCTGGTGTCGTACACGCGCTGCGGGCCGCCCAATATGGCTAGAGCAATTCCTGTGCCAATCACCGTGTCAGTGCGCGCAAGCCCTGTGCCGGAGCTATCCGGCGCTACGCGCAGAAAGTTTGGCCGGGCTTGTTGCAATGCTTGAAGTGTCCGGACGTGTCCGGACATGTCTGTTGTGAGCCCTAATAAGGCCGGGGAGGCGGGATCAGGCGGTGACCAGCTGCTCCAAAATTGCCGCCGCCACGTCATCGGCGCAGCCGTTGGCCGCATTCACCGTGATATTCGCATAGCGCCGATACAGTGGGGTGCGCTCTGCAAATACTTCATCGTAGGTCTGCCGGGAATTACTGGCAATACCACGCAGGGGCGCTGCCGCCACGCGCTGTTGCAGTAGCGGGAGGTCCGCCGCCAGATAGACCACCGGCCCCGCGGATGTCAGTCGCGCCATGGCCTGCTCGCTGTACACCACGCTGCCACCGGTGGAGATGATGGCGTGATCCAGTGAGATTCCCAGCACGATTTCCTGCTCGATTGCGCGCAGATGCAGGTAACCGTGCCGCTCCAGAATTTGTTGCAAGGTGGCGTTTTCCCGCACCTGTATGTCCAGGTCTGTATCGGCAAAGCGCAGGCCGGTGAGCTTGGCTAAAATGACCCCGACGGTACTTTTGCCCGCCCCTGGCATGCCAATCAGGCTGATGGTTTCGGGTATCGTGGTGCTGGCTGTCAACGGTAGTATTCCGGGTGCTGTTAGGATGCCGCCATTATCCTGATTCCAGGCTATGCGACAAGCATTGATGTGTCTTGCGTGGACCTCCCGGGCTGGTTAGAGTGGCGCTTTCGAGGAATTTGCCCAGCCCGGGTTGAGGACAGAATCATGACGTTGCTGACTACGCCGCTGGACGCACTGCACCGGGAGTTGGGGGCCAGGATGGTGCCTTTCGCCGGCTACGACATGCCGGTGCAGTACCCGTCGGGCATCATCAGGGAGCATTTGCACACCCGCCAGGCAGCGGGCTTGTTTGATGTCTCACATATGGGGCAGGTGATTATCGAGGGCGCCAATACCGCGGCCATGCTGGAGTCCCTGGTGCCGGTGGATATCGAGGGTCTTGGCATCGACCGGCAGACCTACGCGCTGTTTACCAACGACCAGGGTGGTGTGTCGGATGACCTGATCATCACCCGGTGGGGCCAGGATCGCTTTTTCCTGGTGGTCAATGCCGCCTGCAAGGAACAGGATATTGCACATTTGCGTGGCCATTTGTCCGGGCAGACACTGACTGTATTGGCCGAGCAGGCACTGCTGGCGCTGCAGGGCCCGGCAGCAAGAGAGGTCATGCGTAGTCTGTGTCCCGTCGCCACCGAACTGGTCTTTATGCAGGGTTGCCGAGCCAGCATCGACGGTATCGAGGTTTACATTACCTGCTCGGGCTATACCGGGGAGGACGGTTTTGAGATCTCCGCGCCCGCGGCTAACGCCGACTCTCTCGCCCGCCGTCTGCTGGCTGTCGAGCCGGTACAGGCCATCGGCCTGGGAGCCAGGGATTCCCTGCGCCTCGAAGCGGGTTTGTGCCTTTACGGGCATGAACTGAACAATGAAATCGACCCGGTGCAGGCGGGCCTGATGTGGTCCATCAGCAAGGCCAGGCGCGCCGATGGCGAGCGCCCGGGTGGTTTTCCAGGCGCCGCTGTCATTCTGCAGCGCATGGTCGACAAGCCGCCGCTGCGCCGGGTGGGGCTCACGGTGGAAGGGAAACGCCCGGTAAGAGACGGCCAGCCGGTGCTGGATGAGCGGGGTCGGCAGGTAGGAGAAATCTGTTCTGCCGGTTATGGCGCAAGTGTTGGCGGCCCCATCGCGATGGCGTATATCACACGCGAACTGGGTGAGCCCGGCACAAAACTGGCAGTCCGTGTGCGCGGTAAACTATTGCCCGTTACGGTAACCCGTATGCCCTTCAGTCCCCAGCATTATTATCGGGGTTGAGTCGCCCGGGCAGTGCCGGTTTGCGCAACTCCAACAGCTGCTGGCGCAGGGTTGACAGGGCCGCCCCGCAACATGCCAGAGGCAATCGCGGCAGCCATTTCCATCCCAGCCATACCATAGCGCTCAGCAGCACCAGGCCCACCACCCAGTGCTCAGCTTGTGCGAGGCTCTCTGGAACAGTGGTGCTGAAGTGGGTGGGAGGCGTATATAACGCGCCCTCTACAGCGCCTGAGTCATCGGCGCTTATCTTAACCTGCACCTGAATCGGATCAATAGTGAAGTCGCCAGCCCGTTGCGGGAATACATCCAGAGTCCAGCGCTGTACCACCCAGCTTCTGCCATCGCGAATCTCACTGGTGTTACTGGCGAATTGATCAGTCTGCAGGATAACCAGGCCCGGTACTTCGGGAATGCGGATGCGGGTACCGCCGGCGAACCACCGATCTGTGGTGATTTTCACCGTCAGTTCTATTTTTTGTCCGGGCACCAGGTCCGCAGCCGGTCTGATGCTTCAGGCTCTGGCGTGGATGCTCTGCCATGCAGCTGCATGCTGAACTTGACGGCCAGGAAATCAGAGGGGTCCTGTTGCACACCGCGCAGCCACATAGCGGCGGTGGCCGGATCCTGCAGGATATCTTCCGCACTCAACTGGGTGATTTCTCCTTGCTCCCAGCTTATCTCGCGCGCGCCCTCGGCGGGTATGGCGTCGTCTCCCTCCAGTTCCTTGTCCCCACCACTGATCCCGGCTTCCTGTTGTTGGCTCTCGCTGAGGCGATTGATCTCATCGATCAGGTCCTGCACCTTTTGCCTGTTTTGTTTCGCTCCCGGGTATTGTGGACTGCGTTGCAGCAGGCGATCGTAGCGGTTGACGGCCCGTATATAGTCGCGCGCGTGGGCCCGGGCATTGGCTTCGTTAAACAAGGCGGCATCACTGTCCTGCCTGGAAAAATATTCGGCCGCCACCATGAAATCTTCCGCGTAGTAGTGCGCCATACCCCGCCACACCGGGTTTGTGAAGCGCCCGGCGGCCTGTTGGTAGCGCCCCATTTGCATTAACAGGCGGCCCTGTTGGTCACCGCTCAGCCAGAGGTCGGCGAACCAGTAGCCGGCGGCTTCAAGTGTGGTATTGCTTGCGGCAGGCCTCCCTTCGGCGCGGGCCGGGGTGGGGTTGCCAAGTAACAGCAGTGGTACCAGCAACCAGGCCCAGGTCAGTGTCCAGCCTTTGCGGAACCACAGCAGGAATAGCGCCAGGCAGATATAGATCAACGGATAGCCACTGTCCAGCCAGGGCAGGGCGCTGTCTTCGACTACCACGTAATAGCTGTCAACCTGTCGATCGACGCGGCGCATGTCCCTGTCGTCCACCGTCAGATCCAGATAGTTGCCCGCGGTGTCCGCGGCGAGTTGCTGTAGTGACTTGCGCTCCAGAGGTATCTGGCCTTCCTCCCCGGCTTCCGTGCCCATATGATGGCGAACCACGGAATGAACACCAGGGCCCAGGCTGGTCGCAGGAAGTGAAAGTGCTCTATGTCAGGCAACACGGGCAGCTCTCCCTCTGCGCCGGGTTCGCCACATGCCCAGGCTGTGGTAGAGCAGGTAAAGGCATGCGGCCAAAGCAACAGGCACCCAGTGCAGGCTCTGCCGTGGACGGAAGCTGATGGTCTCGTACAGCTCCGGTTCCAGCTCGGCGATAGCCCGATAAGCCGCGCGCAGTTCTTCCTGGTCCATAACCTCGAAGTCCTGACCGCCGGTGACGGCGGAGACCCGCTCGATGGTCTCCATGTCCAGCGCCTCCTCACCGACAGTGGCGGGATCGCCAATGGCGATGGTGTAGATCCGGATATCGTAGGTCGCGGCAACCTTGGCGGCATCCACCGGTGGCACGGTGCTGCCGGTGTCGTTGCCGTCGGTCAGCACGATCAGCACACGATTCTTCGACTCGCTGTCTTTGAACAACTTAATGGCCAGCCCGATGGCATCGCCGAACACAGTGCTCTGGCCCGCCATACCGATTTCGGTTTCCGCCACCAGCTGTGCCCACACCGCGTGATCATCGGTGAATGGGGATTGCAGGTAGGCGGCGCTGCCAAATACGATCAGGCCCAGGCGGTCGGTGTCGCGCTGATTGGCCAGGTTTTGGAGCCCGCGTTTAACCACTTCCAGTCGGTTCAGGGTCTCGCCACTGGGCAGGCTGAAATCACGTGCTTCCATGGAGCCGGACAGGTCCACCGCAATCATCAGGTCGCGCCCGGATTTTTGCTGCTCGATGGGCGGGCCAATCCACTGGGGCTTGGCGGCTGCGAGTACCAGGCACAACCAGGTTAAGCCCACCAGAAATCGCTGGGCACGGTCCCGGCGCAGGATCATGGCGCCCGTCTCCGGACGCTGCTCACTCGGTTCCACCAGCTTGTCGAAGAACGGTACCTTAACTGAACTCCGACTCTGCTTGTAGGCGGGCACCAGGCGCATTACCAGCGGTAGCGCCAGCAGCGGTCAGTTGCTGTAATCGTGCAGTCGCTTCCCGTCGATAGCGATTGCGATACCAGTGACGCAGGCGTCGCCAGGTGTAGCGGGCAAACACCGCCAGTAATGCCGCCCCCAGGCCCTGGTGCGCCGGATCTATCACCAGTTGAAACTTGCCATCGCTGACCACCAGGTTACTGGCGTTGGAGATGTCTCGCTCCAGTGGGTCAAATACCAGTGAACAGATGATGTCGTTGTGTTGGCTGATACGGCGAATGGTCTTGATCGTGGTCTCGTCCCAGCCGTAAAAATCGGAGATCAATACCACCAGGTAGTCGTGGCCGATACTGCGCTCCAGCATTTGCAGGGCCTGCGCCAGGCCCCTTGGGTTGCTGCTGCGTCCGGGCGCTACCGACAGGTCGTTGTTCATAGCCGTCAGGGCACCCAGCCAGCCCATGACCTTGCGCTCGTTGCGGGTGGGCTTGACCTCCAGGATCTCGCTGTCGTTGAACAGGATGGCGCCGATCCGGTCCCCCACGGCCAGTACCCGCCAGGCAGTGACGGCGGCGACTTCGGCGGCGACCACTGATTTCATTTTCTTTTCGCTGCCGAAGAACATGGGCAGGCGCTGGTCTACCACTGTGATCACCGGCCGGTCCCGCTCCTCGGTATAGACCCTTACATGCGGTTTGCCGGTACGGTTGGTTACCCGCCAATCCATGGTGCGGATATCGTCACCCGGCCGGTAATGGCGCAACTCATCGAAATCCAGCCCGCGCCCACGCAGGCGGGATCGTTTGCGGCCACTCAGCAGGGAGCGCACCGGTTGTCGCGGCAGGTAGTTGAACCCCCGGGAGCCGTAGCGCAGCCGTACCAGGGCGTGCAGGTTGGTGTAGATGTCTTCGTTAGCGGAACCGCTCATGGCTGGCCTAGCCCACCGCGACCTGCGCGATGATTTCGTCGATGATGAGATCGGGTGTTACGTGATCGGCCAGGGCGTCGTAAGTCATGATCAGGCGGTGGCGCATGATGGCGTGCAGTACCGAGCGCACGTCGTCCGGGGTGACATAGTCCCGCTCATCCAGCCAGGCACTGGCGCGGCTGGCCCGGTGCAGGGAGATGCTGGCGCGGGGGCTGGAGCCGGTGTCGATCCATTGCGCCAGCTTGTCGCTGAACTTGTCCGGCAGGCGGGTGGCCATCACCAGGTCCGAGATGTATTGCTCGACGGCCTCCGACGCCTGCATTTTCTGGATGCTGTCCCTGGCGGCGAAAATATGCTCCTGGGGTATCATTTTCAGCGCTGCTGTCTGTTGCCCCTCCTCGGCCTGTAACATCCGTATGATCGCCAGTTCCGCCTCCGATTGCGGATAATCCACCGATATCTTCATCAGGAAGCGGTCCATCTGCGCTTCTGGCAGTGGATAGGTCCCCTCCTGCTCGATGGGGTTCTGGGTGGCCAGCACCATAAACAGGGCGGGGAGCGGGTAGGTTTTGCCCGCCACCGTAATCTGTCGCTCTTCCATGGCCTCCAGTAGAGCAGACTGCACCTTGGCGGGGCGCGGTTGATTTCGTCCGCTAACACCAGTTCATTGAAAATCGGGCCGGGTTGAAACTGCAGTTCGGATTTGCCGTGGTTGTCCTGATAGATCTCACTGCCCGTAATGTCTGACGGCAATAAGTCAGGGGTGAATTGTATGCGCCCCAGATCGGCTTGCAGGACTTGCGACAAGGTCTTGATGGAGCGCGTCTTGGCGGTGCCGGGCAGGCCCTCCAACAGGACGTTGCCGTTGCACAGCAGGGCCAGCGTGAGGGTGCGTACCACCTCTTCCTGGCCGATGATCGACCGGGCCTTTGCTGCTGCATCATGGAGTGGATGGCGCTGTGATGTTCGCTGGACAATGTCATGCTCCCGTTGATAGCCGATTGGCTGGAGAGCCCTGTGGTTTTTACCAGTAAAGCCGGTGTGTGCGCAGGATTTTAACAGGCCCAGGCGCGTTTCGCCCGGAATCGTTGTGACAGGTAGTCCATCTGGTCAGCCAGTACACGATCTTTGGCCAGGAAGTGCCACTCCCAGGAGTTGGGACTGAAGGGGACTGCCAGCAGAGGCATATGCGCCTCCTCAGGTGTGCGGTTATCTTTTTGCCAGTTGCAGCGCCTGCAGGCGGCCACCACATTTTCCCAGCGGTCGGTGCCGCCCCTGGATGTTGGCAGTACGTGATCGCGAGTCAGCTCGGAGCGGGAACACTGGCGCCCACAATAGAGGCAACGATGATCGTCGCGACGAAACAGGGTGCGGTTGCACAGGGGTGGAATGAAACCCTGCACAATTCTGCCCGTGATGGCGACGATGGGTTGCAGGTCGATGCGCGAGCGTACGCCGTTGAGACGTTGGATGCCACCAAATACAGGGGGAAGGGTGTCCCCGATGCCATAGATGACATCGCCTTTGGCGTACGCAGTAACTGCCTCGTGCAGAGTAATCCAACCGCGAGGTTGGCCGGCAAGGTCCAGTCGCAAGATAGTTTGCATGGGCTCCCACTCATAAACTTGGGCCAACGCTACTGCAAAAATGCTGCAACTACAATCGTGAATATTGAGCTAGTGCTCTAACCACCTGATAATTCAGGTGGTTAGAGCACTAGACGCGGTACTCTTTTTCGAACTCCTCCACAGGCAGGGGTCGATCAAAAACATAGCCTTGCAGAATATCGCAGTGCAACTCCGCCAGGCGGTTGGCGATATCGAGGTTTTCCACCCCTTCGGCCACCACCTTTAAGGAAAAGTTGTGCGCCAGGTCGATTATCGCCTTGACGATGGCGAGGTCTTTTTCGGATTCCAGCATGCGCAGCACAAAACTTTTGTCGATCTTGATTTCATCAACCGGCAGGTCGCGAAAATAAGCCAGCGATGAAAAGCCGGTGCCAAAGTCATCAATGGAGATTTTTACGTCAAGATCGCGCAGTCGTGCGAGTTGGCTGAGCACCAGGTCCTGGTGATCAATCATGATGTTTTCCGTGACTTCCAGGTTGAGCCTGGCCGGTGTCACACCGTGTATCTCCAGTGCGTCTTGCACAACAGACATGATCTCGTCTTCCAGCAGTAGCGCAGGTGAGATATTGACGGCGATGGAAAGCTGCTCCGGCCAGCGGGCCAGGCGGGCTACGGCGGACTTGATTGCCCACCAGGTCATCGGTTTGATGATCTCGTGTCGCTCCGCTACATCTATGAACTGGTCGGGAGTGATTATTTTTTGGTCTTTGGTGTGCCAGCGCATGAGTGCTTCCGCGCCGATAAGAGAGCGATATCCGGCGTGAACTTTCGGCTGGTAGTACAATTGCAGTGCACCTGTTTCCAGGGCGATCTCCAGTTGTTTTACCAGCTCTCGTTCATCGCTTGCATCCATCCCCCACTCGGATAAGTACACGTCGAACAGTTGCGAAGACTTTTGCGCTTGCTTCAGCGCTATGCCAGCCTGCTGCATAGCCAGTTTCAGGTCTTCATCCCGGCCATTTAGCTCAGCGAACCCTGCGCTCACTTCCAGAGGCATTAGTCGTCCTCGGTGATAATACGGTTCCTTGAAAATCCTGCCGAGCTTGGCGGCCGCCAGCTCCAGTTCGCCCTGGCTGCCAATGTCCCGGAGAATGACGCAGACCCGGTTGTTGTTGAGCAGGCGCCACTGATCCTTGGAACGCACCCAGCCCTTGAGGCGATCGTGAAACACATCGCGTAATACCCGTGAAGATGTTGATCCGTGGAGGTTGATCGGGTCATCGGTGTCAGCCAGTTCCACCAGGCCGAGCACACTATTTTTCGTAGAAGATATCAAATGAAGTACTCCTCACTACTGATACCGTGAGTACCCGGGAGTAACTCGCGGGCAATCCAGCGCTCTCCCTCAGCTGCAATGTTCTGGTTTGCCAGATCGACCACCCTGAGGGAGGCCATTCGCTCTTTCCCGGTATCCAGCACAATCACCACTTCTGGCTTTAACCGCCGCGTATTATTTTGCGTGACGACAATGGCGACCTCCCCAGTGTTCAACTCCACCATGGTGCCGGTGGGGAAAAGGCCAATGGCCTGTACAAATTGCTCTACCAGAGCCTCCTGAAACAAGGTGCCTTTGCAATCCAGCAGTTCCTGGGTCGCTTCATGGGAGGTACGCGCTGTCGCATAGGGGCGCGCGGTGATCATGGCATCGTAGGTATCCACCAATCCGGCGATACGGGCCAGCAGGGGAATGGCGGCACCCTCTATGCCCCGCGGATAGCCCGAGCCGTCCATCCGCTCGTGGTGGTTTTCAATAATCGCCAGGATTTCAAAGTCGACATCTTTTGATTTGGCAACCATCTCGGCGCCCATAATAGGATGCGCGCGCACGATTCTGAGCTGTTGTTCAGTGAGATTCTCTGCCTGATCCAGCAGTTCTGGTGGCAGCTGAGTCATGCCCACATCGCACATGGCACAGCCCACTGCGAGTTTTTCCAATTCATCCCGGTGCAGCCCGAGATGACGCCCGACTATTGCCGCCCACACAGCCATAGATATGCCATGGTGATAACGGTAGTCGCCACTCTCTTTCAGGCGCAACAGGGCCGCCACAGCTTCCTGGTTGCGAAACACACCTTCAATAAGCGGGTTGACGGCTTCCTGTACCGCGCTGATATCGCCCTGGAGTCCGCTGCGCAGGGAGTCAAAGACCCTGTCCAATGTGTCGGCTGCCGTTTCGAAAGAGACCCTGGCTCGTTGGAACTCTTCGTTGAGTTCCAGCCGGTCTTTTGGATTGGAGGCGGTGGGAGCGGTGGCCAGGGTAAGAGCCAACGGGCGTCCCTTGTACTCAGCGTCTACATACACATGGTCGACGTAGTCGGACAGATAGAGAATTTCACTGGTGTCGCGTACCACGAAGCCTTGCAGGGCAAAGGGAGTTTCCAGCCACGGTCTGTCGAGCTCGGCAATAAACATGCCGGGCTCTAAGTTCATGGCTGGGACCTTGACCAGGCGCATTCCACACTCCGTAGGCGTTATACTTTGCCTGTCAGGTTATACGCATAAAAATTATTGTCGATGGAGTGGGTTAAAAAGTGTGAGCCAGGTCGCTGTCTGCGTGGAGTTTTGTGATGCGCTTCACGGAAAAAGGCGGCTATTGGGCTACCCAGCTTGCAGTGACAAGGCGCTTGCTGCCAGCCAGCACCAGGCCCTCAAAACGCTCCCCCGTCTTGATTTCGCCCACGCCCTCTGGGGTGCCGGTCATGATAATGTCCCCATCCTCCAGGGTGGTAAATTCCTGCAACTCGCGCAGGATGGTGTCGGGTTCGTACACCATTAGCCTGACGCCACCGGACTGGCGCAATTCTCCGTCCACTGTCAGTTGCAAAGACAGGGCGTTTACTTCCTTTGGCAGGGCAACGAACTCGCTGAACAAGGCCGCGCCATCGAAGGCCTTGGCTCGCTCCCAGGGCAGGCCCTTTGCCTTGAGCCTGGTTTGCAAGTCGCGCTTGGTCAGATCCAGGCCGAAACCTACCGCTGCCAGTTTCCCGCCCTCTATCGCAAAGGCCAATTCACTTTCGTAGTGCAGAATCTCTCCCGCTATCTGCGAGCGCAAGATGTCACTGATAGCAGAGTTCGGTTTGTTGAAAACCACCATGTGATCGGGAGTTTCGTTGCCCAATTCCTCTATATGGGCGACATAGTTAAGGCCGATACAGACCACTTTGGACGGTGTGACGCAGCGATCGTTGATGGTAATGGTTTTCATGCCTGTCTCTTCGAGTGGGGATTTTCGGACTTTAGTATACCCAGCCATCGCACCAAATGTGATCCCCGGGTTCAAACTTATTTTCCTGTATTTGGAGTGGTTTGGATGATTATCATTGGCAGGTTATACAGCGTCCGGGCATAGCCTGAACAACGGCTAATCGGGCAAAATCAGGCGTTTGTCATCATATGCGTTCCCGTACATTGACCGGCTGGTGCTGTTGACCTATTAATTGTTTCACACCGCTCGATAAGGGCAACTCACCAATGCAACACAAGGAAGTGGCGCATGGACAATCACATATTCACAGGGTCAGTGTTTTTTGGTATTTGGGTGTTATCCGGCGCTGGCATGGCCGGCGCAGCACCAGAAACTGAACGCCCGGCCGACCCCCAGCCGGCAACGGCCGCTTTGATCGAATCCTACCGCCTGGCGAATCCGGATGTACATAACAGTATGCCCGCGATGGCGCATCAGCCCCAAAAGCATAAATCGAGGCAGGCGCCACCCGCTAAAGCCAGGCCCGGTGGTTCCGGGCTGCCGCTATCAATGCCCGCAGGCAAAAAATAAATAGAAACGCTACCCATGGAGCTGGAAATGAAAGGATTCATTCGGGCGATCACCCTTGCGCTTTTTACCGTTACACCCCAGGCATTTTCTGAAGATGAAATGCGGGACTTCTATGCCGAACCGGGAATGAATCCCTTCAAGACGTCGGCGGGGCAGGATGTGACAGAAAATATCGATCCATTCAGCGGCAATGTTCAGCTCAGCTATGTGGATTTGTCCATTCCCGGCAACGGCGGCCTGGATATCAATATTTTCCGCTACTACAACCTGCCCCAGAGTTCGCCAGGTTATGCCAACCCCTTCGGCTATGGTTGGACCATGCATTTTGGCCGCATCACTATCGGTTCGGGCCATGCCAGTCAGTTGTGTGGTACCGGTTTGGTGCCGGGCGGCGATACGCAGGATAATCCGTCGATTGAGATGCCCAGTGGTGGCAGGGAGTTGTTGGTACACAGCTCGGCGCTGAATGACGGCACCTATATAACGAAGTCAAACTGGAAAGCACAGTGTATCGACCCCACGGATTACACCCGGGGAATAGTGGCGACAGCACCCGATGGCACCGCCTACTACATGCGTGAATATGTTTTCATGCAAGGGGAGGACGGGCCGGCTGGACAAGCGGCGCCGACGGTACAGACCTGGCTGACCAACCAGATCGTGGATCCTTATGGCAACACTCTCGATCTGACCTACCTGAGTGTCGCCAGTGGTATGAAACTCGTTACCCGGGTCGATGCGTCCGACGGCCGGCAGGTGACGTTCGATTACCTTGATGCGAATAATTCCCCGGTAACTGCCGGCAGTATGAATGCGCGCTTGAGCACCATCAAGGCCAACGGTCAAACCTGGGAGTACCAGTATGCGCCCTTTAGCGGGGGTGCAACTGGCTGGGGGTTTGTTGATCACTACGAATTGACGGCAGTGGTGCGCCCGGACGGCACGCGCTGGAATTACGCATACGGTTCGGTTGTTACAGAACCTGACTACCAACGGTTGATCGCGGTGACTTACCCCACTGGCGGCAAGGTCAATTACAGTTACCAGAGGATCCGGCCCTATTTGCCCAGCCCGGATTTCACCATTTTTGCCATAAAGACCAAAACACAATCCAATCCAGGCAACGCCGTCGGAACCTGGAGCTATGAGTTTCATCCGGGGTCGGTGGACTTTGCCGACCTTGGTGTGCAGCCGCTGCCGGAAAATGCCGGAAGAATGGCGGATTTCACCCGGATTACAACGCCGGTGGGAGTAGAGCATATTTATCATGTGGGCTACTGGGCGCTGGTTGGAACGCATGATATTTTGTGGGAAATGGGGCTCAAGATCAGGCACCAGTATCTTGCGCTGGATCCCGCGGATGGCTCTTTGAGCCTCGTGCGTTCGATCAGCAATTCATGGTCCTTCAGAGCGATATCCGACGAAGTTTATCGCGGAGGAATCTTGTCTGACCTGTGGGATTCCAGAGTCTATACAGCGCAGATCGCCAGTCAAAATATTGTGCTGGACGGTTATGGCTATACCACCCAATACAGCAATTACGATGCCTTCGGTAACCCGGGAACAATCACCCAATACAGCATCTACCCCACCGAAAATGGTAATCGGATCACTGACACAAGCTACCAGAACAATACTGTCGACTGGTTTATCGGCCTCCCTGAAATCGCAGCAGTTAGTCAGGACGGAGCAGTGATCGGCACAGTATCGCGTACCTATAATGAAATGGGACGCCTGCAAAGCGAAGATCGCTTCGGTGTGACGACGCTCTATGCCTACACTCCACTGGGTGACCTCGCGGAAGTTACCGATGCAAGAGGATATACCACTAACTACAGCAATTATTTCCGTGGAACGGCACAGTTAAAGGAACTGCCGGATGGCAGTCGACTGAGCAGTGTTGTCAATAACACGGGCTCCGTGGCATCAAAGATCACCGCTAGTGGTCACATCACATCGTTTACCTACGACGGCCTGAACCGCCTGACCGGCATCGATTACCCACTGGGAAGTGACGTCACTATCGACTGGAATGCCACAGGGAAAGCGCTATGGCGTGGTGCGTATCAGGAGTCTGTGGATTGGGATGGATTTGGCCGGGAAATCCGGCTTACGCGCAGGGACCAGATAAGCGGTGATAGCTACAGCCGCACTTTTGATTACGATGAGTCGGGGCGCAAAATATTTGCATCTGATGTTAATTCAGCCAGTGGTATTGGCTGGGAGTACGACGTTATCGGCCGCACAATCCGCACCATCAATCAGGACGGTACGTCAAAATCCGTAGTCCACGAGGGCGCCCACCGGGAACTGCACCGGGATGAAAACAGTAATGTGGTCGATTACCGATACCAGGTGTACGGGGCGCCGGAAAATCGCTATCTGAACTGGGCGATTGCCCCCGAGGGCGTCGGTACGCGCATCAGTCGTGATGCCTACGGCAATATCACCGGGGTATTCCAGGGTGGTTTGGACCCGGATAATCCGGCCCAGTACCTGGGGTACACGCAGTTCTTCGGGTATAACAATCGTCTACAGTTGACCTCCATCGACAGTCCTGCGGACATCGGGTTGACTACCTATGGCCGGGACATACTAGGCAATGTGATTTCCAGGCAGATCGGCGCCAGCGACGCGACAGGCTACATCTACGATCCAATGAGCCGGGTGGAATCTGTTGACTATCCCGGGGCGGCGCCCGATATCAGCTATAGCTACGATGCGGATGGCAGGGTAAAAGCCATAAGCAACAGCAACGCGACCCGGACCTACAACTACAACGAGAATGGCAATCTGGTTAGTGAAGACATCGCCATCGGCGGTGCCAGTTATTCGCTGGCCTATACCCTGGATGACCTGGATCACCTGTCGATGTTGACCTACCCCTCAGGGCGGACCCTGGATTACGCGCCGGACGCGCTGGGCAGGGCAAAACAGGCCATGCCTTATCTCTCCGGTGTGTCCTACCACCCGGATGGCAGTCTGCGACAGCTGGCCTATGCCAATGGCCGCATCGCGGACTTCACCAGAACGACCACGAATCGCATGGATACCATTACGGTAGCAGGGCTGGTTGGCCTCGATTACGACTATGATGCGGCGGGAAATGTAACAGCCATACAGGATTCCCGAAATCCCTCAACCAATCGATCTATGAGCTACGATGAACTGCACCGCCTGAAGTCGGTCGATGCAGGCTGGGGAACCTCGGTTTATGTCTATGATGCATACAGTAACCTTACCCAAAAAAGTGATCCGTCCCGCGCCAACCGCAGCCAGTACTACCAGTATCTGGGGCTTATGCTCGACCGGATATCCTATGACGGCGCTGCAGCCCAGAGAGCCTTTTCCTACGATGATTACGGCAATATCAGCTACAGTGACGATATAATTTATGATGTGTTTACGGGCCTCCCCCAGGAGGTGCGCACCACCCGCCGTCACGTATTTGATGACGCGGGAAATATGGTGTTCAGTCGTAGAACCGCCAGGGATGAACTGGACAATATTGTCCCGTCCAGAAGCGGCAGTTTCTCCTCGGAGTACGACGGTAAGAATAACCGGATCAAAAAAATCAACCACTCCGATAACAACCATATAACGGAATATGTCTATTCGGACGATGGTTTACTGCGCGGAGAATACGATGCGGCCGGTACCTATTACGGTAATGAGTACTTCTACCTGGGCACCCGGCAGATCGCCACGGCGAAAGTAAATTCGCCGCCTCTGGTTTCCCCTGGGGATGACATACAGACCTATAGCGGCTTGACGGTACAGCTTTCTGCGAGCCATTCTGATGTTGATGGCGAAATTGCCACCATTGAGTGGAGCCAGGTATCCGGCCCCGAAGTCTCCATTGATAATCCGGCATCGAGCAGTACCTTTTTCACAGCGCCGACTGTATCCAGCGAGTCGACTATTGTGCTGCAGTACGCCGTTACGGATGATCGGGGCGCTCGGACGACGCAGTTGCTTACAGTGCTCGTGGCGGTAAACCATCCACCGACGGCGGATGCCGGTCCGGACGTAAATGCCCTGGCAGACACGGCTGTGCAACTCGACGGCTCCGGATCGGATGATCCGGAGGGCGCCATAAACTACAGCTGGTCGGGTAATTACCTGAGCGACCCCAGTGTGGTCAATCCTGTGATCGAGCTTCCTGAGCTGGGGTTCAATTACTCGGGGAATTATACGCTGACGGTAACCGACTCCCTCGGTGCGACCGCCACGGATACAGTGACAGTGAATGTTTTTACGTTGCGACAAGACGCCGATCAGGACAGCCTGCCCGACGGCTGGGAGGTCGTTAACTTTGGTGACACCACATCTTTCGGTGGATCGGATGACCCAGACAGCGACGGCGTGGTCAACACACAGGAATTATCTGATGGCACGAATCCCAATGTGGCTGACGCACCTGTACAGGTTACAAAGCTGGGTGTTGTTCGGGGTGACGGGGAGAATGCGGTGGTATGGGAGCGCACCCCGGCTGCTGCCCGGTTCATCATTTATTGGACTGATGATCCCGGCTTGCCGGTTACTGCCTGGAATCAAGCCAGCGTAACCGAGAGATTCTTTGAACACCGGGGGCTCAACAATGGAGTTACCTATCAATACGCGGTAGAGGCTGTGAACGCAATGGGAGGCACAGCGCTGTCGCCTATTGTGTCAGGCGTTCCCGATAGCCACAGCTGGCAGTCGCCTGAGCGCCTGCCCGATGCAGCCGCCAGTTTTGATGCGGCCTCTACATGGGTTGCCGACAACCGCTACGGCGACACAGTAGTACTCACGGAGAAATACGAGGAGTCCTTGTACCGGCTTTATGTATGGCAGATCGCGGTGTTTGATGACTGGAGTGGCCCGGAACTGGTCAGCGAAGACAGCAATCCACACAATTTTGTGCAAGCGGCTATAGACGATAATGGCAACGTGTTGGTGTCCTGGGCCGGGGGTGTGGCGGGGTCGCGCAACCTTTATGCGGCTTACCGGCCCTATGCCAAAACGTTCAAGGCGCGCCAAACGATAGAAAACTATTCGGCGGATAGCCATGTCGATGGAGACGTCGTTGGAGTGTCCCACCTTGAATTTGCCAGGAATGGAAGCGCCTACGTCTGCTGGCGCCAAAACAGGCTGCATGTGTACAACGGTTATGCGGATACTGATGGCGCCAGTGCCCTGGTTAAAAAGTTCGACCCATTGAATGGATGGACTGCTGAGCGCAACCTGGAAGTCCTGAATAATGTGGGCGATACCCTTAACCTGAGTTGCGAAGTGTCTGGTGACGGGCACCTGGTGGCCGCGTGGGAGAGATACAACACCTACGATCCGCAAGGGTTTTCCATCGGCGGCTTTGAGCATGATGTGTGGGTCGCGACTTTTGATCCTGACGGTGCCTGGACGGCATCAGAGACTGTTGAATACCTGAAGGACGGTATCAGGGAAGAGAACGGGGCGGGTATCCAGAATCATTTACCCAGAGTGGCCGTGAGTAATCAGGGCGAGGCTGCCGTTGTCTGGTACAACGAAAGCGATACTAACATCGAGGCGCTGGAGTTCGATTTCACCGCGTCTACCTGGCTACCGCAGGAAACCCTGGAATCTCGCGGCAAGCAAATTCCGGGTGGCAATACTCACCGGTTAGCGTCGAATAAGAGCGGCGACCTGATTGCGGCCTGGGGTAGTAAGTTCAGGGTCAAATCGTTTGATGACACGGGTTGGACCAGATCGAAATCACTACCTGCCCCCACCACCCGCCTGGGAATCGACGAGCTGTCCCGACCATACAGTGTTCACCTGTCGGGGGACGATGTGATCGCAAGTCGGTACGTGGGCGGGACGTGGACCTCCTGGACACTTAATGAGGCCAGTGATGTTGCAGGCAAAGCGGTCCTGGGCGTCAGCACCGGTGTTACCAATGCACTGGCTGTGCACTGGCTTTCCGGGTCTTCACTATTATTTTCCAGTGACCAGCCCGCTGCGCTTGCCCCCCCGGGCAATTCACCGCCCGTGGCTATTGCCGGTGTCGCACAATCGGTGCTGGAGGCTACGCTGGTGCAATTGGACGGCACCGCCTCTTACGACCCGGATGGTGTTATCGCCGGCTACGAATGGCAGCAGTTGAGTGGCGCTACCGCAACGTTATCCGGCGCCACTACGTCCCAGCCCGAGTTTGTCGCACCCGTGGTATCGGTTGCTGAAGATCTGGTGTTTCACCTGACCGTCACCGACGAACAGGCAGACTCCAGCAGTGCAACCGTAACAATCACAGTGTTGGACGATGCTCCGGATACAATACCGCCCACAACCAGTTTTTCTACCCGGATCAAGCGAGTGAAAGGCGCCAAAAAATACACCATAACCTTACAGCCCGATGAAGTGGCGACAACGCATTTCCGTTTTTCCGGACAGGGCGTGATTACCAGCGGCGGCGCTGACACCACCACCTGGCAAATCTATACACAAGCTGTCGTGGTCCAGCTCGATAAAGGCGGCGCGGGTGATTTCGAGTTCTACGCGGAAGATGTAGCCGGGAATGTGGAAGCTATACAACTGGAGATACTGCAATGAGAACTTCATGGATGAAAATAATAGCAACCATCGTCAGTCTGATTTTCTGGGCAGGAGCCAGTTATGCTTCGATTACAGAATATGAAGAAATAATCTACTACCACAGCGACGCATTGGGCTCACCCATCGCAGCGACCGATACCAACGGTGATGTGCTCTGGCGGGAGGAGTATTCGCCCTACGGTTCAAGACTCCTGCTCGAAAGTCAGGAGTCTGACTGTAGTTCAGGTACCTGTATTCCGGTGGAATCCGCATGGGACGAAAAACAATGGTTCACCGGCAAGCTGGAAGAATCGCGCAGTGGCATTCAGTATTTTGGCGCCAGATGGTATGAGCCAGAAACAGGACGATTTTTGAGTGTTGATCCGGTGCAGTTTAGAGAGGACAATATTTTTTCGTTTAATCGGTATGCTTATGCGAATAATAATCCGTATAAGTATCTAGATCCTGATGGAAGAGAAGTAGTGCGGGTGGGACTTTCGATTAGAGTGCCAGAATTGTTAGGAGATTTTCAAAATTTATTAGGCCGTGAGATAAAACTATCTGGATTCGATATTGGTATTGCTTGGTCGACCCCTGGAGCAAAGGGAGAGGGCGAGTATGATATTGGTGTATTTAGCTCCGCGCTATTAAATGGGGAAGGGGCAGATACAGGTCGAATAGCGGTGACATATGCCCAATCTGTTGATGATGGTGCGAGTGTGAAAGATCTGGCTGGCATTGGAGGGAACACTTCGGTTTCATTTGGACTTAGCGGGTTTAATGTCAGCTATGGAGATCAAGGAATTGGAATGATGGGGCTCCATTTTGGCCTGGGGTTTGGTTTTTTAGTGCAAGCTGAGGCAACTGCTATCTACAGCAAAAAACATGGGAAAATCGGTTGGAGGGGAGCAGAGAGCTCTAATAAGGAACTTGGTAGACGAATTACTAAAGAAGATGCGAAGTAGGTTGGTATTGTGATGTCCGACGGGCTGCCAGAAAAAATGTTGGTGTTCATATTTGTCCTCCTGCTCGTTGCCGGGGTATATTTTATGGCTAAGTTGTTTTCGTGTGTAAACGAAGAAATATCGAAGAAGTATCGTTTCCTCGGCCCGTGGGTTCTCATGATTCCCGGGGCGCTTAGTCGTAGAGGGTGGTTTTATTTTTGTGTATTTTCTTGTGTAATAGCAGCCCTGTTTTTTCTGAGTATGTATATGTTTGCTTTTGATGAAATTCAATACTCCGAATTTCGGCAACGATATTTATCAAATATGGTCTGATTTTTTATAAGTGTCGAAAGTAGTTACTTGGGAACGACGCCACCCCCTGAGTCACCTGACAGTTGTATTTGGCACCCCCATTCGCGATGTTTTTATTTCTAACACTGAGCCAAGCCATGTCAATTTTGTATTGTATGGGTCTATATTTCTCCAGCCTATTTCAATATACATCACCCTCTACATATGGGCACGAATCGTCCTCAGGAAAAGCCTGGCGTCTCGGGATTGGTTGGTAGAGATGCTTGGCGAAGATATAGTCAGGTATTTGAGAATCCCGAAAAAATAGTCGACGGCACCTGCCTTCGGGAGTTTTTTGTGTTGCAAAGACGTGGGGTTTCAACTGAGCATGGCAAAAAAACTCCCGAAGGCAGGTAAACTTAGCGAGTCCGCTTCGGCTAGAATTAATGCAGGCGCTGAGTTGCTGATTGGTTGAAAGAAGGAGGAATCGCGGTGAATGTGAAGAAAATCGCAACAGTCGCAGGTTGTACCATATTGTTGATTGTGGCCTTTAGCGCTTTGCCTCCCGAAATATCTCTTAACGAAAAATTGGGAATAGCAGCCGTTTTTTTCTTAGGCCTTCATTTTGTTTATGGCTTCCTATTTGATGCCGATATACATATGGCAGGTTACACTGTCCCGGCAGGGGAAAGTTGCACGTTACGGATTGGGCTTCTGATCGCGGGGCTTGTAGTAATGCTTGGTGCAGTTTTGTATGTGGGCTTATAAGTGAAACAAGAAATATATTTCTTAGAAGGCCCCTAATTCGCGCTGCAATCGCCACTAACATTAATACCACAAACCCCCTGCTCCCCCTCCGACAAAGTGACCTCATAGATTTGCTCAATCGGCAGTGGTACTACCAAACCATCGAAATCAACAGAATCATCGTCGGTTGTATCACAGGCGAAAGCCATGGTGTAGTCGCCCGCTGGCAAAAAGCCGAAGGCATATTCCCAGCTGCCGATGAGTGCATTTTCTAACAGAGCCGCAACGGTGAAGGGCGCCAAGGCATCATCTGGCACCGTGGTCCCGCTGCTGGTAGTGAACACATCGGCAAGCTGTGAATCAGACAATCCGATGCCCTGGTAAAGGTATATGCGATTGCCGCGCTCCGGATCATCCTTTTCGTCGCAGGGTGATACGGCATCGAACAGGGCGTTATCCACCCGCCCCGACAGGCTTGCGGCGGTCGCGTTATCCTCCACGCGGATACCGTCTGTCGCCAACAGGTAATTGTCGCTGGAAGTCTGAAATTGTAAGGACTGTGCCAGGCTAAATTCAACGGTAAATTGCTGCTCATCCACTGACAGTGTCATACCTGGCAAAGACAAGCCTGCCGCTGGAGCATTGAGCTCCACAACGCTATCGTCTGCCGCCAACACATAGGAAAAGTTTATGTCGCCACCGAGTACGCTAATCAGTATTTCACTGTAAGTCCCCCGGCCCAGTTCCAGGCCGTCGATAACCAGTAACTGATTGCGTCCGCGATATTGCAGCAGATCGATCTGGAAACTATCGGCTGCGACCAGGTCAAGCTCTGTAATAGTGAAGCTATCAACAACTACGTCTTCGGCGCCGCTACGGCGAAATGTAATACTATCCACCTCGACAACAACCTGTTTCAGGTCTTCAGGGGCCGCATCTGAAAAGCCCAGGCTGAGAAGCGTGGTGGCGTCTCTATTATTGCCGTTGTT
>QNFR01000028.1 GCA_003646405.1 Gammaproteobacteria bacterium | reverse complement strand
TCGCCCCACCGGTCACCTACTGGACTGAGGTAATCGACACCGTCGTCCACCATGGCCTGCCAAAGTCTTTCAAGCCATTTATCGCGAATTTTCCTGTCCGCCGGTGCCTTGACGATAACCGGAATCAAATCGTCAAGCGCCTTGTTAACGGCTGCTCCCAGGGCTCCACTGGAAGTGTCTATATGTTCCAGTGCAGGCCAAAGCTTTTCCATTAATCGAACCGCACCCTCCCCCCCAAGTTCGGGCTCTTTCTTTGCGACTTTTTTAATTTCGGAAACGGCTTCGCGAAGGCGCTGGCAGGCCAACCTGGATGCCTTCCAACTGTAGGCATTGGCCCGGAACCGGGCTGGGAAGGTCCATTTATATGCTTTTTGATCGACCATAGTAAGAATCCCAAACCAGTTTTTTACAAGCGGTTAACTGGACTGTAAAGAAAAGCTAGACCATGTCATTCGTTCCAGCAAACGCCTGGGCCACTATGGCTTCCGCTTCACTCACCTCGGGATCAGTCATCCAACTGAAGTGACTTTGTTTTTTGGTTTTGGACAAAGTGTCGTTATTTTGATGAACCACCCGAACAAACAAATCCAGACTATGATTTGGCCAGTCGAGTAATTGATTCAATTCCTGACAGGCACGGTCGAACCCGAGCAGAAAGTCAATTTCATGCTGCAGGTCTTTTTCGACGGTACGCTCCAACACCGTGTAGAGAAACTCCGCCTGTTCAGTGGCATCAAAATACCTGAAGTATACGGCGTCATTTCCGGTAGCCGGCGCATCCGAAGCGTCTGGCAAGTATTGCGTACGTTGTCGTAGCGGCTTGGAAAAACTCTCCAACACAGCTACATATTCATCAAGGTTAGCCAGGATAACAGCCGATACCGGCAAAACAATTCCCCGGGGAGTAAAACCGGCACTCGCGAGCACTTTATGTATGAAGTACCGGTGAATCCGACCGTTACCGTCCATGAAGGGGTGAATGAAGACAAAGCCAAAGGCGATGGTGGCCGCGTAAATTACCGGATCAAACTGCAACTCGGCAGTATCGATGTCACCCTTACCTGGCATTGAATCCACCAGCGTTCTGGCTTTGCCAGCGGTGTCCAGCAGCCCCTGCATTAACGCAGACAGATCCTCCGGGCGAGCGGGCACAAATTCAACTTTCTTCCGGTAACCCAGGTCACCCCCTATCCAGTTCTGTTGGTGTCGCCAGGTAAACTCATGAAAGCGTGGATCGATTACCGAATTCTGTAACTCCACCAGCCGCTCTTCAGTAAGAGGCTGGCCTGTATCTGCCTGACGCAGTAGGTCGGCAAAACGCTGTGCACGATTTGCCGATGGCTTTTCCCGTTCGACTTCAAATGATGACTGGGTTTCTTTCAGGTACAGAAAAGCAGCAGCTCGGCGCAGTAGGTCCTGATCATATCTACCCAATGTTTCCCGGGTACGTTTACGCAGATCCTTGCCTACCATGTCGCTGAGAAAGTCAGTTTTGCGGACCAAGGGGCAAAAGTCCCGAGTACCCGGCAGATTGTCGTTGACACGAAAATGTGCATTTTTTGTTACCGCATCGGTGCCAAACTGCATTTTTGTGTCAAGCACATCGACATAGCGCATCTTTACTGGTACCGGTGCTTTCATAGGCAGTTGAGTTCCCGTAAGCCACTCATAGAGAAAACAGCTTCGTCGGGCATAAGCAGATGTCGGACTCTCAGTAATCCATTCGCACAGTTGTTGTGAGTCAGCCACTTCAAATAGTAGACTCAACAGTTGCAGATTCACTCCCTCATACCGAAGAGCGAACTGAAGGTGACCTATCAACGTATCGTCGGGTTGATAGCGGGGTTCAAACAGCTGAATTTGCTGATCACCCAGATCCTGTTCCTGACGACCACGCACAGCTGTATCAATGTAGCAGTGCTGCCACAGGTCAATAACGGGAAGATGGTAGCAGTTCGCCAACCAATAATAGCCTACACTCGATTTCATATTGCTTTGGAGTAACCCCGCCGAATCTCCGAAATATTGCCGCCAATATCTGAAATAAACACGCTATACATGACAAAATGATATTTTTATACGCAAAAATAAAGATTGCGTCAATATCTCTGATATTTTACCTTATTGCGTAAGATATTGTAGGCCTTGCGTCAAATTTTCGGAAGAGCCCGTAATATATCCGATCGCAGTTCTCAGACCAGCCACCACCTGATCCGAAACAACCTGTTCCTCCTGTAAATACAATCGTGCCGCTTTTCTAATCGTTTTTTACATTTTCCATCATGCTGCCATACCGATGGTGCAGGCCTCCGACATGGGGAAACGCTACAATATTGCCCAACTCCGGCGGTTCCACAGTACGAGTTTCAGGCGGATCCTTATTCAACGATATGTGCGTTCTGCAAGTATGATAATAACTGAAGTACTGGCGAAGGATTCTACGCAAGTGCCGCTCATTGAGAACAATAATATGATCCAGACAGTCTCGGCGTATAGACCCGATAATTCTTTCAACGAAAGGATTTTGCCAAGGCGAGCGCGGGGCCGTAACGACCTCCTCGATACCCATACTCTTGATTCGTCGCTTGAGAGATATCGATACCAAGCTTGAGCAGTTCCCCATGGATTCGAGGCGCTCCCCAACCGATATTCGCCGACTGCATTTGTCGGATGAGCTTGCGTATTTCTTTATTAAGAGGCAGTCGCCCCACGCGCTGGCGACGACTTTTCTAAGTCCAGTACAGCCGAAAACCTTCGCGGTGCCAGCGCACAACCGTAGCGGGGTGCAACGCGTGCAACATTGTCCGCCATCCGTCGACATATTTAGAAAACAGTATCCAAAACAGGCGGTCGGCATGCGACACCTGCGGACGCTTCACCGATGGTTTGAGCATAGCAAGTTGCTGGCGGAGCGCCAAATTCTCCAGCGTCAATTGACGGTGTGACTTGAATAAAGAATGAACAAAAGTGGCTATGTGGAGAAAAAATGGCATGCCTGCAATCCTCTATCCATCGCCGAAAATAGTCAAGAAATTCAACACGATTGTATTTTCAGGAGGGACAACAGATCGGTCGGAAAACACTTCCATCTATAATTCATGGAGCAGCCCCTCACCCGTCCGCTCCTGAAAGAGATGGACACAGCGGAAAAGCGATGGTATGAACCACATCAACTCGAGGAGGAGTTCGAACAATGACACCGGTGAAGAGAGACCCTCGCCGCGATCCAATTGACCGCGCCATGGAACACGCCCTGAGGCTGGGAAATTTCATCAATTACAACGCATCCTGGTCGTTCATCACGGATCTCGAAGAGCTTGCGAAGCAGATCGAGCAGCTCCTGCCGGAGGAGGCCGAACGCGCCCTGGCATTGTATGAAACATTCATCGCCGGTTGTTACGAAAAAGCGGAGGAGATCGACGACTCGAGTGGCAATCTGGGGATGCTTGTCGAAACCCTGATGTGTGACTGGATAAAAGCGCGCCAGGCGGCGCAAGCCGATGGTGAAAAGACTGTCGAAAGATTGCTGGGCTGGATGGACAAAGACGATTACGGATTTTGCTACCAGCTCGAACAGGAAGCGGTGAAGGTCCTGGACGGGAACGGGCTATCGCACTTCGCCTCCCAGGTGCAGAAGCGTTTCGATGTCGCCAACCAGCCATCGAAACCACCGGACGAGAAAAAGCGCACTGCACAGGATCACACCTACCGCCAACGCTATTGGGGCGGAATATTGAAAACCATCTACGCCGCCCAAGGCAACCTAGATGCTTATGTCGCATTGTGCCGGGAGACCGAACTGTTGCCGATCGACTGCGAGATCATAGCCCAGACGCTGCAAGCTCGCCGCAGACCACAACAAGCGCTCGAGTGGGTCGAACAGGGTCTCGATCTCGAAAAACGACACACAAGCGGTCGTGGTGCGAGCTATAAGCTGGACGAGATAAAGCGCAAACTCTTGGTCAAGCTAGGTCACTCCGACGCGGCGCTCGCATCGGCCTGGGCCGAATTCGAGGCTTTCCCGTCCAAGCTGGCCTACGACCTGCTCATGAGGTATGTTCCGAAACGAGAGCGAGCGAAATGGCATGCCGAGGCGATGAATACATCGGATCTGGCAGACTTGGATTTTGTCATAGAGCTGTGGCTCGCCACAAAAGAGGTAGATCGACTGGTAGGGCGGCTTCGGCGTTCGACCCACCAGGACCTCGAATCCATTAGTCACTACGCGACTGAACCTGCGGCAAAGAAACTGGAGCGGCTCCACCCCGACGTAGCGGCGAAGGTTTATCGAGCCCTGGGGATGCGCATTCTCAACTCGAAAAAGAGCAAGTACTACGACACTGCCCTCTCACACTTCAAACAGGCCAGGAGTTGTTATAAAAAGGCTGGAGACGAGCTCGACTGGCAAACACTCGTCGATGAGGTTCTACAAATCCATCGCCGAAAAAGTGCCTTCATACCTGGCTTCGAAAAGCTGATTCAGGGTAAAAGTCTCTTCGACGAGTCTTCCTTTGCCGAACGGACCAAGCGACGAAAGGGGGCCTGGAATCGATGAAGAGAACCTCCTCAGAAGGAAAACTGCTGTAGCGGAATTCTTACACTTTCCGGATAATGATCGATGGCAAGAAAGCAAAAACAGGCTGATGCCTTGCTAGAATTACTGGCAGCTGCACCCTCTCGGGTCCTCGCTGACCTGCTGGCCAAACTGGCCGCCACGCGACCTGATATCCGCCGGGAATGCTTCGACTACCTGAAAAAGCACGTTTCCCTGTCTATCGAGCAAAAGCAGCAGTCAGAAGGCGAGATACTGCTGGCGCTCTGGTGCGAACTGGACCCGGAACTGAGCGAACTGGATGAGTACGGTGGTGGCGACTATGAGCAGGCTGATCGCGTATCTGCCCTGCTGTATGAAATCGAACAAAAGCTGTCACGGAACAAGATTGAAGCCGGGTACCGGCGTGAAATCCTGGACAGCGTCGCACCCTACATCGAGAGTGGCAACGCAGGCCTGGATGATCAGCTCTATGACCTGGCTTACGCCACCTGCCATGACGATAACGACCTGCGCTTCCTGGCAGAAGCGTTCGAAGACATGGGAGGTGACTGGCAGAGCGAGCACGCCCGCCGTATCTACCGCAAGTTGGGCGATCGGGACAAATATCTCGAATTGCGCAATCGAAGCATGGTCTATGGCGGGGATTTTTACGACTTGGCCAGTTTTTACTGGGCAACCGGTGAAAAGAATAAGGCTATGCAGGTGGCCGAGGAGGGACTGCAAAAAGGCAAGGGACGCATGGACGAGCTGCGTCAGTTTGTGGCCCAGCAGGCCAAGGATGCAGGCAACCGTGATCGCTATCTGGATCTGCAATTCGCCCAAACCGTAGATCAGTTGACGTGGGACAAATTCAAGGCCTTCCGGAAGCTCTGCACGAGCGCCGAATGGAAAGTCTATGAAGCGAAGATCCTTGCACGAGTTAAAGCTGCCTGGCCGTCGGAACAATTGCGAATCCGCATGCACCGCAAGGAGTATGACGAGGCGGTGGCGATTCTCGGAGAGGAAGGCTATCCGCGCACAGCCTCGGACAACAATTTGGAGATCCAGACCGCAAAAGAACTCGAACGCCGTTTTCCCGAGGAGATCCTCAAATATTACCTCTCCGGCCTCAGCAATCTGCGGACCAATGCTGTACGCAAGGAGTATGCTCGCCATAGCCGTGCCCGGCTGGCGTGAATTATAATGCGCGCGGAGGTCCGGGGCGAAGACGATCACTTCGGCATCGCCGCTTCACCCATTTGAACGGAGCAAGTCCCATGAGCAACCAAACTTGCAGCGTCTGCGGAGCAAAGGTTTCTCCCTGCGACGGGGTATCAGTCGAGTACCAGACAGGGACAAAATTTAAGTGCTCCCGATGTTACAACGAGTCCATTGCCGAGCAACTGGGACTCGACTACGAGCACGTTTCTTTCGATCCGCTGACCATCCAGGATCTCGATGGTGTGCCTCACACCTTCCAATTTCGCGCCCATATCTTTAGCGACCAATTGTCTCTTGAGGCACTCGAGACAGGACCAGAGGATGGCTACGAATTCTCTGTGATCGCAGCGGCGGAACAGGACCTGTTTATCACCTTCAAGACCCTCTTTGAGCGTATCCGACGGGAGCTTGGTCGCAGGCACATCGAACCCGAAGGCGGCGGCTATCGAATCACCCATGATGATGTGGTCCGCGGGCAGATCACCGATGAGCCCCACAGCTTGGAGCGAATGCCCCAACTGATCATCGACGGCAAATCCATCTCCTGGGAGGAACTGGGTCGTATGGTGGCCCCGAACGTGGGATTTCGCTTCAAGCTCGAAATCTTCGACCGCAGCGAAGATAAGTGAGAGTATTCCTGACCGGCGCCGGTTGTGTCGGCAAGACCACAGCTGGTCTTCGTCTCGCCGAGCGGACGTGTGCATGGAACTGGTAGAGAACTGGGGCGCCCCCTCCTCTACCTGTTCCAGGGACAGGGTTTCTGAGAGCTTGGTCCCAAAATGGTCCCACGCCAGACAAAGAATATATTTTTAATCAATAAAATCATAGACTTATAAAGAGTATTGGCGGAGAGCGAGGGATTCGAACCCTCGATAGGGGTAAACCTATACACCCTTAGCAGGGGTGCGCCTTCAGCCACTCGGCCAGCTCTCCGGAATTGAATTTTCAACCTGTGGCGCGCAGACGCACTTGGCCACAGGCGCGGCATAATACCATAACCACTGCAAAATCAAAGTCACACAAAGGTGTGTGGCGAGAATTATTCCTCGCCTTCGGGGGTGGGCTCGGTAGCGGAATCACCGCCCTGAATGCGGTTGTAAATCTCTTCACGGTGCACGGCGACATCCCGCGGCGCATTGATTCCGATACGCACCTGGTTGCCTTTCACTCCCAGCACCGTCACTGTAACGTCATCACCCACCATGAGTGATTCTCCAACCCTGCGAGTTAAAATAAGCATACGTCCATTTCTCCAATCCAGTGTCTGCTGTGCAGCCCTACCCACACCCGACACTTCCCTGTCAAACCATTCCCGGTTCAATCGCTGGCAATCGCTCCAGTATTAGTTCTAGCTCAAATTGCCGAAAATGCAATGTGACTCAAGACAGCATTGTCGCACATTGCGGTTACTTTACTACCTGGTATTAGGCAGCGCTTTCGTTCTCAGGTTCCCTTTCCAGGTCAAAAGATGAGTGCAACGCTCGCACCGCCAGTTCCAGGAACTTTTCTTCAATTATCACAGAGATCTTGATCTCGGAGGTGGTAATCATCTGTATGTTGATACCCACTTCGGCCAGAGCCGCAAACATCTGGCTGGCCACGCCCGCGTGGGAGCGCATACCCACGCCCACCACCGATACCTTGGCGATCTTGTTGTCGCTGCGCACCTCTGTTGCATTGATCTCACTGGCTACCTTGTTCAACACTTCCTCGGCGCGGTCCAGGTCACCGCGCCCCACGGTAAATGTGAAGTCGGTGGTCTTGTCATCGGCCACGTTCTGTACGATGACGTCTACCTCGATGTTGGCATTGCCAATCGGGCCGAGGATGTGATGTGCCACACCGGGCATGTCCGGCACACCCAGGATAGTCAGCTTTGCCTCATCGCGGTTAAAAGCGATGCCTGCGATTGTTGGCGTTTCCATTTTTGTCTGGCCCTCTAGCGTTATCAGTGTACCCGGCCCTTCCTCAAAGCTGTGCAGGACCCGCAGGGGTACGTTGTATTTACCGGCAAATTCCACCGCGCGGATCTGCAATACTTTGGAACCCATGCTGGCCATTTCCAGCATTTCCTCGAAAGTGATCTTGTTCAAGCGGCGCGCGCCGTCCACTACCCGCGGATCAGTGGTGTAAACCCCGTCCACGTCGGTGTATATCTGGCATTCATCAGCCTTCAGAGCCGCCGCCAGCGCTACTGCGGTGGTATCGGAACCGCCGCGGCCCAGTGTGGTGATGTTGCCGTTCTCGTCCACCCCCTGGAACCCGGCCACGACAATCACGTAGCCGGCCGCCAGGTCGGCGTGCAGGCGACTGTCGTCAATCTCCCTGATACGCGCCTTGGTGTGGGCGTCATCGGTGAGAATGCGCACCTGGCCACCGTTGTAGGATTTGGCCCGCACGCCGCGCTTGTTCAGCGCCATGCTCAGCAGCGCGGTCGTTACCTGCTCACCGGTGGACAACAGTACATCCATCTCCCGGGGTGTCGGGCGTTCCTGTACATCATGGGCCAGCTCGATCAGGCGATTGGTCTCACCACTCATGGCCGAGACCACCACCACCACAGAGTCACCATCACCGCGGAAACGGGCGACCTTGTCGGCCACCTGTTCTATGCGCTCGATATCAGCTACCGAGGTGCCACCAAATTTTTGGACAATCAGACTCATGAATACCCGCGCAGCCCATAGCGCCTTAAAAAGGGGCGTTATTAAACACTAAAGTGGATACTATTTAAACAGATTGGGACGGGATAATACGTGCCACTATTCACATCAGTTCAATTGGGACGCCACCCATTGCGGTACCGATTTCAGCACTGCCGACAGGGCGTTCACGTCAGTACCGCCGCCCTGGGCCATATCCGGGCGACCACCACCCTTGCCGCCCAGGCGCTGGGCGAATTCACGCATCAAGTCACCTGCCTTCACGGTGTCTGTCAGATCCTTGGTAACACCAGCGGTCAAGGCAATTTTGTTATCTGTAACAGCGGCCAACAGGATCACCGCACTGCCCAGCTTGTTTTTGCACTGGTCCAGCGTATCGCGCAGGGATTTGGCGTCGGCGCCCTCCACATTGGCGGCCAGCACTTTAATGCCCTCCACTTCCACGGTATCTGCGGTGAGGTCAACCCCGGTGGAGGTGGCCAGTTTTTGCTTGAGGCGGGTGATCTCTCTTTCGAGTTCACGGTTTTCACTGCGTAGGGAAGAGACCCTGGCGGCCACCTTGTCGGCGCCAGCCTTAACCACATCGCACACCGCGGCCAGGCGCTGCTCAGCCTGGTCCATCAAAGCCAGGGCACCACTACCGGTGACCCCTTCGATACGGCGCACGCCGGAGGCCACACCGGATTCAGACACGATACGCACCAGCCCGATATCACCGGTGCGGTCGGCGTGAGTGCCGCCGCACAATTCCACGGAAAAATCCTCTTCTCCCATGGACAGTACGCGCACTTCGTCACCGTATTTTTCACCAAACAGGGCCATGGCACCGGCCGCCACCGCCTCATCCATGGACATCAGGCGGGTCCGCACCTCGATATTGGCGCGCACCTGGTCGTTTACCAGAGTCTCGATGGTCTTGAGTTGCTCAGCCGTTACGCCCACGGAGTGGGAGAAGTCAAAGCGCAGGCGCTGGGAATCTACCAGAGAGCCTTTCTGCGTTACATGATCACCCAGCACCCGGCGCAGGGCGGCATGCAACAGGTGGGTGGCGGAATGATTGAGGCGGGTGCGCTGGCGCACCGAGCCGTCCACTTCGGAGTGCAGGGTATCGCCCTTACTGACACTGCCACTGAGCACCTTTACGTGGTGCAGGTGCTGGCCCGAGCCCTTGGTGGTGTCGGTCACTTCCAGACGGGTGCCGTCGGCACTCAGGTAGCCGGTATCGCCTACCTGGCCACCGGACTCACCATAAAACGGGGTGCGATCCAGCACCACCACGCCGGATTCATCGACGGCCAGGGCCTCTATTTCCTCACCATCGCGCACGATAGCGGTCACCACACCTTCGCCGCTGAGGCTGTCATAGCCGGTGAATTCAGTGTGACCCGCCAGCTGCAGAACATCATTGTAATCCACCTTGAAGCTGCCGCTTTCCTGGGAACGGGAACGCTGCTCGTCCATGGCCGCCTCGTAGCCGGACATATCCAGGGTGAGGTTGCGCTCGCGTGCGATGTCGTTGGTGAGGTCCGTGGGGAAACCATAGGTGTCGTACAGTTTGAACACCACGTCGCCGGGAATTTCACTGCCGTCCAGACGTGCCAGCGCCTCTTCCAGGACCGCCATGCCGTGATCCAGGGTCCTGGCGAATTGTTCTTCCTCGGTCAGCAGGGCTTTTTCTATCTGGCCCTGCAACTTCATCAGTTCCGGATAGGCATCGCCCATTTGTTCCACCAGGGTCGGCACCAGCTTGTAGAAGAACGGCGCGCCGGCGCCCAGCTTATTACCGTGGCGAATAGCGCGGCGGATGATGCGGCGCAGCACGTAGCCACGACCTTCGTTGCCCGGCAGTACACCGTCGGCAATCAGGAAGGAGCAGGAGCGAATGTGATCGGCGATGACCCGCAGGGAGTTGTGCTGCAGGTCGTCAACACCGAGTATTCTTGCGGCCGCCTTGATCAGGGCCTGGAACAGGTCAATCTCGTAGTTGCTGTGTACATTCTGCATCACCGCGGCGACGCGCTCCAGGCCCATACCGGTGTCCACCGAGGGTTTGGGCAGGACATGTAACTCACCGCTCTGGTCCCGGTTGTACTGCATGAATACCAGGTTCCAGATTTCGATATAGCGGTCCAGGTCGTCATCTGCGCTGCCGGGGGGGCCGCCGGGGACATCCGGGCCGTGATCGTAAAACAGTTCGGAACAGGGACCGCAGGGGCCGGTGTCACCCATCTGCCAGAAATTGTCCTCATCCAGGCGGGACATGCGATCGAGGCTCACCCCGATCTCGTCAATCCATATAGCCGCCGCCTCGTCGTCCGAGATATGCACCGTTACCCACAACTTTTCCGCGGACAGGCCCAATGTTTCGGTGAGAAAGGTCCAGGCGAACTGGATGGCCTCGCGCTTGAAGTAATCACCGAAGCTGAAGTTGCCCAGCATCTCAAAAAAGGTGTGGTGGCGGGCGGTGTAGCCCACGTTTTCCAGATCGTTGTGCTTGCCGCCGGCGCGCACACAGCGCTGGCTGCTGGTGGCCCGGCTGTAGGGCCGCGGGTCAGTGCCCAGGAAGGTATCCTTGAACTGGTTCATACCGGCGTTGGTGAACAGCAGGGTCGGGTCGTCACCAGGCACCAGGGAACTGCTGGACACCCGAGTGTGTTGTTGCTGTTCAAAAAAGGCCAGGAAGGCCTCGCGTATCTCTACGGTCTTCATAATTTGTCTCGGTTGTGTGGCGGTGTCAGCTGTGTTCAGCCCGCCATATGCCCTTCGGCGAAGTCCCTGCCGGCGATGATATGCAGGTGCAGGTGGAATACGCTCTGACCGGCGCCGGCGCCGTTGTTGATAATCAGGCGGAAGGCCTCATCCACGCCCAACTGCCGGGCGACATTGCCCGCGGCCAGCAGCAGGTGACCCAACAGGTCCCGGTCATCCGCCTCAGCATCCACCAGGCGGGGGATACCGTATTTGGGGATCACCAGCACATGCACCGGGGCCTGGGGATTGACGTCGTTGATGGCGATGCAGTGCTCGTCCTCGTAGATAAACTCGCTGGGGATCTCGCCGCTGACGATTTTGCCAAAGATGGTATCTGACATTGCCTTATCCTAATTTCTCATCTGCGGTGAGCTGGCGCGCCTCGCTCTCCAGCATTACCGGGATGCCATCGCGCACCGGGTAGGCCAGGCCGCTGGCCTTGCAGATCAACTCGTCCTTGTCCTTGTCGTATGCCAGCGGCGCCTTGCTTACCGGGCACACCAGAATGCTGAGTAACTTCTTGTCTATCATGACCATCCCACGCTCCTGGAGAGGAGCGCTATTATACGGGCTTTTTCAGGGCTTGGGCATGGCTGGAGCGAGCAATTGTGGGTCTATGCGCACCTCCCGCCAGTTCATGCGCCAGTCCAGGTGCGGCCCGGTGGCCCTACCGGTGGCGCCCACGGCGCCGATAACGTCGCCGGCCTTGAGTTCATCACCCGCCTGCACCCGTACTTCACTCATATGCAGGAAGGTAGAGGACAGGTTGTAGCCGTGGTCCAGGATCACCGTACCACCGGAATAGAACAGGTCCGGCTGCGCCAGAGTCACCACCCCGGCGCCGGGCGCGCGCACCGTCGCCCCCTCGGGAGCGGCCACATCCACCCCAAAATGGGGGCGCCGGGGCTCGCCGTTGTAATAGCGCTGGCTGCCATACACCCCGGAAATGGGGCCCTGCACCGGCCATACAAGGCCGGCCAGTACGCCGGCGAGTAAATCCGGGCGCTCCAGGCGCCGGGCGCGAGCCGTTTTGACCATGACTCCCTCCCGGCGAATGCGATCCAGCTGTTCCTGGGGAGGGTTCACGGTAGCCGCTGGCACACCTTCAACCCGCTGAATATTGTATTCCCGGAGCGCCACCTGCAAGGTCTCGCTGCAGCCGTCCGGACCCTCTACCCGCAGTTGCGCCGTGGCGGGAGCATCGCGCCCGAAACCGGCGAAGGTAGTGCCATCGGCCAGTACATCCAGGGGTCTGGCATCCAGGGTTACCACACTGCCCGGTGGCACCTTGCCCCAGATGAAGCCGCCCTGGCGCAATTCACCGCTAAACTGCGGGCAGTCGCCGGCCAGGGCGGCGGGGGACAGTGCCACAGCCAGGGCGCAGACCCTGACCATCACACAGACCTGTGGGCAAGCAAACAAGCACGCCATACCATCAATCCTGTCATACATAATACTGTGTGTATTTCTAACAGTCGCAGCTGGACTAGTGCTCCAACCACCTGATCCTAACTTATCAGGTGGTTGGAGCACTAGTCCAGTGGCACCTTGGAATCCGCTGGTACGCCGGTACAATGAGACCCTATGGGCAGATACCGACCACCGCGCCGACGCGGCTCCACTTACATCACCCCCGAGGGTGAGCAAACCCTGCGGGCGGAGTTGCATCAGCTATGGAAGGTAGAACGGCCGGTGGTGACCAACGCGGTGCACGAGGCGGCCAAAAATGGCGACCGCTCGGAGAACGGTGATTATATCTACGGCAAGCGCCGCCTGCGCGAGATCGATTCCAGGGTACGTTTTCTCAACAAACGGCTGGATGAACTCGAAGTGGTGCAACGCCCTCCCGACAATACCGAAAAAATCTTCTTCGGGGCCTGGGTGACGCTGGAGGATGGGGCGGGTGAGGAGCACCGCTGGCGTATTGTGGGGCCGGACGAGTTCGACCTGGAGGCGGGCAGGTTGAGTATGGACTCACCCATGGCGCGCTCGTTGCTGGGCAAGGAACTGGATGATGAAGTCCTGGTACGCAGTCCTTCGGGGGAGCAGGTTTACTACGTCACCGCTATTAATTACAACACAGGATAAATCTCACTCTTCTGGTTTTGTTGATCATGCACCGCTCCGCCGGTGTTTTGTAAGTGATTACAAATGAGAATCATTTGCATTATCATTTTTACTATCTATAATACGCCGTCTATCCTACTGCAAACTACAGTATGGCTCATACCCACCGAGACGGAGATACCCTTCCATGGACAACAGCCCCCCCTTCATCGTCGGCCTGACAGCTGCAGCGCTACTGAGCGCGTCACTGACCGCCACGGCCGACGACTTACCCAGTCGGCAGGAGATGTGGAAAATTATCCAGCAGCAACAGAAACAAATCGAGGCCCTGCAAAAGGGCGCCCAAACCAACACGGTAGACATTGCACAGGCCAACCAGAAAGCCACAGCGGCAGTCGAACTCGCAGAAGAAAGTCAGAAAAGCGTTTCATCCGCAGCCGTCTGGGCGTCCAAAACCCAGCTTGGGGGTTACGGCGAATTACACTACAATAACCTCGACAGCAAAGATGAGATAGACCTGCACCGCGTGGTCCTGCTGCTCAACCACCAGTTCACCGATGACGTGCGTTTTGTCTCCGAGATCGAGTTCGAACACGATGGCGACGAGGTTGAAGTGGAGCAGGCCTATGTGGAATTCGACCTCAACCAGCAAACATTTGCCAAGGCCGGTGTGTTCCTGATGCCGGTGGGCATCCTCAACGAAACCCATGAACCGGCGACTTTCTACGGTGTCGAACGCAATCCGGTGGAAACCAATATTATTCCGACCACCTGGTGGGTCGGCGGCGCCGTTCTTGGCGGACAAATTGGCGAATCCGGCTTCAGCTACGATGTCGCCATACATGAAGGCCTGAAAACCGATGCAGACAATAATTACACGGTGCGCAAGGGGCGCCAGAAAAGCAGTAAAGCGGACGCCAACAAGCTCGCTTCCACCGCCCGTATCAAGTGGACCGGCATGCCCGGCGTGGAGCTCGCCGCCACCGCGCAATACCAGGATGACATAACCCAGGGTACCGACGATTCAGCCGGAGAGGCCTGGCTGTTCGAGGCCCACGCACAGATCGAGCACGGGCCGCTGGCACTGCGCGCCCTGTACGCTTACTGGGACCTCGATGGCGATGGTCCGGAGGCGATTGGCGCCGACGAGCAATCCGGGTTCTATGTAGAACCGTCGTACAAGTTCTCCCTCTTCAACCAGAACCTGGGTATCTTTGGCCGTTACAATCAATGGGACAATCAGGCGGGTAATGGCGAGGTCGATTCCGAGAAAAAACAATACACCGCCGGCATCAACTACTGGCCGATCCCGGATGTCGTCCTGAAATTCGATATGCGGAAACAGGACAACGAGGGTACACAGTCCAATGACAACGGTTGGAACCTGGGTGTCGGCTATCAGTTCTAACTCTCTGTCTGTTCCAGGCCCGACAAGGCACAATACGCAGCGCCAGTACCCCATATTCCTGTTGAAGGCGCTAATATGTTGTCTATAAGTCGAACCGTTCTGCTCCTGCTGCTCTTTCCAGGGTTGCTGCTGGCCGGCGGCGTCTATCAGGAACCGGAGGATTTTCTCGCGGAAGTGTTCAATGGCGAGGTGCCCGAGGCACAAGTCATCTGGCTGACCGGACCGCGCAAGGAAGTGGTCAAGGAGCTGCTGGGCCACCACTATCCAAGTTTGCGGGTACGCTACTGGCGACAGGGCCAGCGCACCACCTGGATACTGGAGGAGATTGGCAAGACGGAACCCATTACCACCGGGTTCGTCATCAAGGAAGGTCGCATTGAAACCGTGAAAGTACTGGTGTTTCGTGAATCGCGTGGCTGGGAAATTCGCCACGCATTCTTTACCGACCAGTTCCACCAGGCAAGCCTGAATGAGCGGCACCAGCTGGACCGCACTATCGACGGTATCTCCGGCGCCACCCTGTCGGTGCGCGCTCTGAAAAAATTGGCGGCCATGGCGCTCTACCTGGACCAGCAGGTGAGGCAGCAGGATGTCTGACCGCAGCAATGGGGGCAAGCGCCCCAGGTGGCGCTCCATCCGCGTCTGGCACCGCTATCTTGGGGGCAGCGCGGCACTGTGCGTGCTGATTTTGGCAATCACCGGCATCCCGCTCAACCATACCGAGCCACTGGAACTGGACAGCCGCTATATCCAGTCTAACTGGATACTGGACCGGTACGGCATTCAGGCGCCACAGGCTCCACCCTCCTACCGCGCCGGCGATCACCGGGTCACACTGATGGGAGACAACCTGTACCTGGGCCGCAGGAAAATCGAGGGAATATACCGGCAGCTGGGGGGCGCGGTGCTGTTCCGGGAATTGCTGGTGATCGCAGTCGGCGACAACCTGCTGCTGCTCACACCGCAGGGCGAAGTCATCGAGCGTCTGGGAGGCGCCGGGGGCGTACCAGGGGGCATCAAACGCATCGGCATTGAGTCGGCGGAGGGGCGGTTGGTGGTCGACAGCAGTGCTGGCCGATACCACAGTGATGCGAATTTTTTGCACTGGCGGCGCCGGGCCGACAAGGCTGGCTCCGCCATTGAATGGGCCGTCCCCACACCGCTGGAAGCAACACTGAAAGTCGCCCTGGACAATCAATTTCGTGGCGCAATACTGCCCGTGGAACGGGTCTTGCTGGACCTGCACAGCGGCCGCTTCTTTGGTTCAGCGGGCCCCTGGATCATGGATGCCGCAGCCGTCGCACTACTCATGCTGGCCATCAGCGGCAGCTGGACCTGGTTTAAACGGCGCGGTTGATGCCGGCGCGATGATACGCGACGCACGCCCGGCAAAAAGCAAGCGCGGGGCGACATCAGCATTGATCAATAAGCGTACGATAGATTGCCCGCGGGGGGGCACTACTGCTAATATCGCGCCCTCGATTTGGACCCATCGAACCACTCTTTTTGATAACCGCCGGAGCATCTATGAGCCGCCCGTCCCTGTTTGACCTGGAAAACCATGCGGACTTTATCCAACGTCATATCGGCCCCACGGCCCAACAGCAAACAGAGATGGCCCAAGCCATGGGCTACGATAACCTGGACGCCTTGATCGACGACACGGTGCCCGCCGCCATTCGTCGGGACCAGCCCATGGATTTGCCGGAGGCGCAGACTGAACAGGCGGTGATCGCCCACTTGCGCCAACTGGCCCAACTCAATGTGGTCAACAAGTCCTACATCGGTACCGGTTACCACGACACCTACACCCCTGCTGTCATCCAGCGTAACGTACTGGAAAACCCGGGTTGGTACACGGCCTATACGCCCTACCAGCCGGAAATCTCCCAGGGCCGCCTGGAAGCGCTGCTGACCTTCCAGCAAATGACCCTGGATCTCACCGGCATGGAGCTGGCCAACGCCTCCATGCTGGATGAAGGCACTGCCGCGGCCGAGGCCATGACCCTGCTGCAGCGGGTGAACAAGAAAAACCGCAGCAATGTCTTTCTGGTGGCCCACGACTGCCACCCCCAGACCATCGCTGTGGTGAAAACCCGGGCCGAAGTACTGGATATAGAGGTGGTGGTAGGTAAACCGGAGGCACTGGTGGGCAACACCGAAGCTTTCGGCCTGTTGCTGCAATATCCCGGTACCTACGGCCACCTGGAAGATATTTCACCACTGATTAAGCAGGCCCACGAGGCGAAGACCCTGGTCTGCGCGGCCGCCGACATCATGGCGCTGCTGCTGGTGAAATCTCCCGGTTCTCTGGGCGCCGACGTGGTGGTGGGTAATACCCAGCGTTTTGGCGTGCCCATGGGGTTCGGCGGCCCCCACGCCGCTTACTTCGCCACCCGCGACGCCTACAAGCGCTCCACTCCCGGCAGGATTATCGGGGTGTCAATCGACCGCCGCGGCAACCAGGCACTGCGCATGGCCATGCAAACGCGAGAGCAGCACATCCGCCGGGAAAAGGCCACCAGCAATATCTGCACCGCCCAGGCCCTGCTGGCCATTATGGCCGCCTTTTATGCCATGTATCATGGGCCCAATGGACTGCGTCGCATTGCCATGCGCATCCAGCGCCTGGCCGGCATCCTGGCCCAAGGCCTGCAGGATGCCGGCTTCAAGGCGGATAACGGCACATTTTTCGACACACTCACTTTCACCGTGGGCGACCAGCAGCAGGCGATTGTCGAGCTCGCACTGGCCCGGGGTATGAACCTGCGGATCATCGGCGATGACCGCCTGGGCATCTCCCTGGACGAAACCACCTCCGCTCAAGACATAGAATCCCTGTGGGCCGTATTCAGCGGCGACACCGCAGCGCCCGATGTGGTGGACGTGGATGCCAGGGTCGATGAAAACGGCGGCATTCCCGACAGCCTGCTGCGCCCGGTCGACTACCTGCAGCACCCCCTGTTCAACGACTACCACTGCGAAACCGAAATGCTGCGCTACATGCGCTACCTGGAAGACAAGGACATCGCCCTGAACCGGGCCATGATCCCCCTGGGCAGTTGCACTATGAAGCTGAACGCCACCACCGAGATGCTGGCGATCAGTTGGCCCGAATTCACCGGGCTACACCCCTTCGCGCCGGTAGAACAGACCGCCGGTTACCAGGCGATGCTGGCGGAGCTGGATCATATGTTGCTGGAGTGTACCGGCTACGATGCCATCTCCATGCAGCCCAACGCCGGCTCCCAGGGTGAGTACACCGGCCTGCTGGCCATCCGCCGCTATCATGAAAGTCGCGGCGACGGGCAGCGTAACGTATGCCTGATCCCCTCCTCCGCCCACGGCACCAATCCCGCCAGCGCGGCCCTGGCAGGGATGAAAATCGTGATCGTGGAATGCGACGAACGTGGCAACGTGGACATGACAGACCTGCGCAACAAGGCCGAGCGCCACAACCAGGACCTGGCCTGCATCATGGTCACCTACCCCTCAACTCACGGGGTATTCGAGGAATCCATCATTGAGCTGTGTGCGGTGGTGCACCAGCACGGCGGCCAGGTCTACGTGGACGGCGCCAACCTCAATGCCCTGGTGGGCCTCGCCGCGCCCGGCAAGTTTGGCGCCGACGTATCCCACCTCAACCTGCACAAGACCTTCTGCATCCCCCACGGTGGCGGTGGCCCGGGCATGGGCCCCATCGGCGTCGGCGCGCACCTGCAGCCCTTCCTGCCCAGCAACCCGGTGTCTCCGGTTCCAGGGCTGGATGAGAACAACGATGCGATATCCTCCGCACCCTTTGGCAGTGCCTCCATCGCGCCCATCTCCTGGGCCTATATCGCCCTGATGGGCGGTGCCGGCCTGGCGCAGGCGACCAGGGTCGCCATCCTGAATGCCAACTACATCGCGCACCGCCTCAAGGATCACTACCCCATACTGTATACCGGTGCCAGCGGTAACGTGGCCCACGAATGCATCCTGGACATTCGCCCGCTCAAGGAACGCAGCGGCATCTCTGAGGAGGATATCGCCAAGCGCCTGATCGACTATGGCTTCCACGCGCCCACCATGTCTTTCCCGGTGGCCGGTACGCTGATGGTGGAGCCCACGGAGTCAGAGTCCCTGGCGGAACTGGACCGCTTCTGTGATGCCCTCATCGCCATCCGTGAAGAAATTCGCGCGGTGCAGGACGGGACGCTGGACACCACGGACAACCCACTGACCAATGCACCTCATACCCTGGCGGACGTCGCCGCCAACAACTGGGACCATGCCTACGACCGCGAGCGGGCCGCCTACCCGGTGGACGCCCTGCGCCGTTACAAGTACTGGCCACCGGTCAACCGGGTGGACAATGTGTACGGAGATCGCAACCTGTTCTGCGCCTGCCCGGCGATAGGCAGTTACCGGGAGAATGTTGAGGTTCAGGCAAACCAGTGAATTTTTATGTAGTTGATTCTTATCAAGCATTAACCACCCTCTTCGTGTTAACTTTGGGGCATTGAGGTTTGCTATGGTGTAGCGTCATGGCTGGCGGGCAGGTCGCCTGTGGATTGAAATGGAGACAAGAAATTATGCGTTATATCCCACGTTTATTGCTGATAGTAGGCGCCATTAGTCTGGCCGGGTGTGATACCGGGCCAAAGGGTTCAATCGGATTCTCGCTGCCAGATGGTGATATTACTCGGGGCAAGGCCGCCTATATTGAATTCCAGTGTAATGCCTGCCATGTCAACGAGCAGGTCCCACAACTGGACACCGGGGCACCCGCCACGATATCCGTTACCCTTGGCGGAGAAACCGCGCGTATCAAAAGTTACGGCGAACTGGTAACTTCGGTCATCAACCCGTCGCACAAGGTGGCGCGTCGCGGCTCCGACGACATGGCCGACGAGGGTGGTACATCGAAAATGGTCAGCTACAACGACATAATGACTGTCAGCCAGCTGATCGACCTGGTAGCGTTTGTGCAATCCAGCTATGAGCTCTCACCCTACAGCCACACGAACTACCCGGTTTACTGGCTGCCTGAGCCAGCCCAGAAAGACTGAGGGCTGGCATTAGTCCAGGCAATCACGCCCGCATCAGCGGGCGTTTCCTCGAACAACCCACACCTTACTCCGTATTGAGATAACGGTCGGTCAGCTTGTCGATAGACCATGAATCCGGCTTCTGGGTGGGCGGATATTCGGCAAATGTCTGCAGGTATTGCGCAGTGACAGCTCCTCCCAGATAGACCTGCGGTACTTTATCTACCACCCAGTCCCAATAAGTGTTGGAGTTATGGTCCGCCCGTTCAAAGGGATCGCGCCGCAGATTGAATATCTTGGGGATGCGCAGGGTGACGAAAGGTTCCGCCCACAGCGCAAAGGTTTTGGCGCGATTCTCCGCATAAACAATTTTCCAGTCGCCGACCCGCACACCCACCGGCATGCCCCCGTCATCGTGGTAAATGAACTCCCGGCGCGGGGCCTCGTCAACCTGCCCGGTCAGGTAGGGCAGGAAGTTGTAACCGTCAAGATGCAGTTTGGCGTTTTTGCTGCCAATGCGCTTGCCCTTGAGCAGCTCTTTCTTCAAGTTGGCGTCACCGGCGGCGGCCGCCAGGGTGGGCATCCAGTCCAGGTGCGACATCACCTCGTTGGAGATTTGCCCGGGCTTGATCTTGCCCGGCCAGCGAACCATGGCGGGCACCCGGTAGGCGCCTTCCCAGTTGGTGTTCTTCTCGCTGCGAAAGGGGGTAATGCCGGCATCCGGCCAGGTGTTGTAATGCACGCCGTTGTCGGTGGAATAGAACACGATAGTGTTGTCAGCGATCTTCAGCTCATCCAGTTGCTCCAGTAACACCCCGACCAGTTCGTCGTGGGCGACCATGACATCATTGTAGAAATCCTGGCCCGATTTGCCCAGGTGCTTCTTGGCCGGGTGCGTGCGAAAGTGCATGCCCGTGGTGTTCACCCAGGCGAAGAACGGTTTGTTCGCCTTCACCGATTTTTCAACAAACTTTTTGGTGGCGGCGATAAATTCCTCATCGGCTGTCTCCATACGTTTGCGAGTCAGTGCACCGGTGTCCTCGATCCGGCCATCCGCATAGGAGTGGATCACACCGCGCGGACCGAACATCTTGGCAAAGCGCGGATCCTTGGGGTAATCGATATCTTCCGGCTCTTCCTCGGCATTCAAATGGTACAGGTTGCCAAAGAACTCATCAAAACCGTGATTGGTGGGCAGGAATTGGTCTTTATCACCCAGGTGGTTCTTACCAAACTGGCCGGTGTTGTAGCCGTGGGTCTTGAGCACCTCGGCGATGGTGATGTCGCGATCCTGCAGGCCCAATTCCGCTCCGGGCATACCCACCTTGCTCAACCCGGTGCGCAGCGGTGACTGCCCCGTGATGAAACTGGAACGCCCGGCGGTACAACTCTGGTCACCGTAATAGTCGGTAAAACGCACCCCCTCGTTGGCGATGCGGTCGATATTGGGGGTGTGGTAACCCATGATGCCGTCACTGTAGGCGCTGATATTGGTGATACCGATATCATCACCCCAGATCACCATGATATTGGGCTTGCACTGTCACAAAAACCCCCTATTATTGCGGCACACTGAAGAGATAGCACCCGGAGAAAACGCAATGCAGGCAGATGAAGTACAACAAGGCCGGATACGCCGGACAGTAAACGAGCTGGGCAGGCAGATATCCAGCGCCGATGACGCCCTGGAGCCCTACACCAGCCGTTTCAGGCATCTGCGGACAATGAAAAGCGGCGAAAACTGAACATGTCACTTGGCTCCTGGGACCCGGACGCCGATGCGGCCGCCCAGCACCTGAAAATAGAACCCGCCACCCTGAGTCGCTTCATTGGCTACAGTCGCGATGAGCAATTGTCGCAACTGGAGCGACTGATCAGCGGCACTGAGAATCAGATGCTGGCAGGGCTGATGCAAATCGATCACAGCGTCTGGTTGACCGCCGTCGAGACTCTGCCTGAGGAAGACCTGCTGCACCTGATCCGCTTCTTCGCTGTTGCCGAAAACCTGCCGGGATGGGAGGCGGGACCAAAGTCGCCGGTAATCCCCCTGGCCAAAACCCTGCGCAAACGCGGTGTGCGTTTGGACAAGGCCCTGCTGCAGTGGCTGCGTGAGGTCAGCGATAACCGGTTTTTGCCTTACGGGCCTTTGTAGGTTTCTGGCGCGCAGTGCGCACCTGTATTTTTACCCGGGTTTATTTTTCTCAAAGTCCGCGATCAGCGGTACTGCAACTGGACTTGCTCGTTGCCGACAAAGTCCCGCAACTCCTGCAGCAGCTCGTCGCTGGGCACCACCTGCCAGCGCTCTCCCAACCTGACCCGGGCCCGATTGCGCGGCTGGTTGTAAATGAGCGCCACCGGGCAACTGCCTCCGCCGGCGCCGGCCAGGGTTTTTTCCAGCTGCTCGGTCACCTTGTCGTTGAGCATGTCGTGACTGATTTCGATGGTCAACTCCGTGGCGTAGTTCTGTCGTGCCTGCAGCAGGCTGTGCACATCCCTGGCGCGCATCGCCAGGCCACCGGAGTAGTCATCGTGGGCGACCGTACCCTCCACGATCACGATCTGGTCTTTACCCAGCAATTCCCGGTGCGCGTTGTAGGTGTCCGCATAGACGGTAACCTCGATGCGGGCGCTGCGATCATCCAGCTGCAAAATCGCCATCGCATCACCGCGCTTGGTCTTCATGGTGCGCGTCTCGACGATCAGACCGGCCAACACCTGGTTGCCCTGCTTGTCAGCGCGCAGGTCCGCTATTTTAGTCGGCGCGAACTTGCGCACCTCCGCCTCGTACTCGTCTATGGGGTGACCCGTCACATACAGGCCAAGCGTATCCTTCTCACCCCCGAGGCGCTCCTTGCCCGTCCAGGGTCGTACTTTGCGAAACGGTGCGTAGACATCGCCATGGCCATTGGCCTGGCTCGGCACAACCTCCCCGAACAGATCTTCGATACCACTGTCGCGGTTGCTGGCGCTTTGCTCCGCCGCCTTCAGGGCATCTTCCAGACTGGCCATCAGCACCCAGCGGTCCTGCCCCAGGGAATCAAACGCGCCGGAGCGTATCAGGGCATCGATGGCGCGGCGGTTGACCTTGCGCGGATCGGTGCGGGCACAAAAATCGAACAAATCCAGGAATGGGCTATCGGCATCCCGGGTCAACAGGATATTTTCAATAGGCCCTTCACCCAGGCCTTTGATAGCGCCCAGTCCGTAAATAATTTCTCCGTTGGAGTTAACCGTGAACATGTACTGCCCTTCGTTCACGTCGGGCAGCTTCAGGGTCAACTGCATGGCCCGGCACTCCTCCACAAACACCACAATTTTGTCGGTGTTCTGTAGTTCCGAGCTCATCACCGCCGCCATAAACGGCGCGCTGTAGTGAGTCTTGAGCCACGCCGTCTGGTAGGATACCAGGGCATAGGCGGCCGAGTGCGACTTGTTGAAACCGTAACCGGCAAATTTCTCCACCAGGTCGAATATCTTGATGGCGAGTGTACCGTCGACCCCCCTGCCCCTGGCCCCGCTTTCAAATACCTCCCGCTGTTTGGCCATCTCCTCGGGCTTTTTCTTGCCCATGGCGCGACGCAGCATATCGGCGCCACCGAGGGTGTAACCCGCCAGCTCCTGGGCGATCTGCATCACCTGTTCCTGGTACAGGATAATACCGTAGGTGGGCTGCAGTATGGGCTTCAGGCACTCGTGCTGGTACTGGGCGTCCGGGTAAGACACCACCTCCCGACCGTGCTTGCGGTTGATAAAATTATCCACCATACCTGACTGCAACGGGCCCGGGCGGAACAGGGCCACCAGGGCGATGATGTCCTCGAAACAGTCCGGTTGCAGACGCTTGATCAAATCCTTCATGCCGCGGGATTCCAGCTGGAAAACCGCCGTGGTTTCCGCCGATTGCAACAGCGCGAAGCTGGCCGGGTCGTCCAGCGGAATCTGCGTGATATCCAGCGGCAGTTCGCCGCTCTCCTCCCGCACGGCGTTGATGGTCTTCACCGCCCAGTCAATGATGGTCAGGGTGCGCAAGCCCAGGAAGTCGAACTTGACCAGGCCGGCATCCTCCACATCCCCTTTGTCGTACTGGGTAACCAGTCCACCGCCGGTTTCATCGCAAAACAACGGCGAGAAATCGGTCAGCTTTGACGGCGCGATAACGACGCCGCCGGCATGCTTGCCCACGTTACGGGTGATACCTTCCAACTGCAGCGCCATATCCCAGATTTCCTGCGCCTGGGAATCGTCCCGCAGGAAATCTTGCAGGGGCTCTTCCTGCTCCAGGGCCCTGGCCAGGGTTATGCCCACTTCAAAGGGAATCATCTTGGACAACTTGTCCGCCAGGCCATAGGACTTGCCCTGG
>QNFR01000027.1 GCA_003646405.1 Gammaproteobacteria bacterium | reverse complement strand
GCCGCGGCGATGACCAGAGGTGTGACTAACAGAACTGAAGCGACCCCCGCCAGTTTGATCAGGCTGTTGTCGTCGTACTGGCCATTAAGGGTGTGCACCAGCGGCATCGCGACGGCAATAAATACCAGATAAACAGTCGTCGAAATAATCTGCGACCAGCGGGATGCTTTTACCCGTGTCGCGCTGTCGAAATCATCCCCCAGGTAACGGGGTGTCTCGAACCCCTGGACCACAATCAAGGTACCCGCGACGATGGTTAATATTTCCCACGGGCTATGCGCAGTCGCCTTGAACGGCGTGATGCCGACTGTTGATTGCCAGGCATTGAAGCCATACCAGGTGAAACCGCCAACCAGTAATACAATGATCAACAGCGTGATGTAAAGGCCCCATTTCTCTAATACAGCGAGATCATCAAGACCTTTGGTCAGGCCGATCAACATGATCACAGAGATGACGACCGTGGTTAAAATGTTCTCGTACAACTCTGTGTCGAGGTGGAAGCTGCCGAGCACGAAAGAGGACAAAATGTGCAGGTACAGGCAAACCGAGATAACGTATGCCAGTATCAGCGCGAAATCAGAGGCTCTCTCGAAACCAATAAGAGCCTCCCCCGGCTTGCTTGCCAGTGCGGGTTCGGCATTTGTGATGTTGTAGCGGATAACGCTGCCGACCGCGTAGGCGATGGCGCAAACGACCGCCATGGCGGCCACCGAAAATTCACCCACGGCGCCCGCGAGAATTGGCACGATGACGAGGAATCCGCTGCCGAAAATCGAGGAAAGCGGGGTGATTGTCGCTTGCACCAGGGAAGTGGATTTTTGCGTATTCATATCGTCTCCAGCAATTTTATTGAAATAATAAAGAGTGATAGACGTGGATTTATTGACCGACAATTCATTCAATCGCGGAAAAAGCCGCCCACACCTGTTGGATGTCACCGTTGGGAAGGCTGTCAACGAACGCCTCAAGGTGATCATAAGCCGTTGGTGACACATTGGTTTCACCGCCGACCCGGCGGATCAGACGGGATACCTCGGCCCGTTCATAGCTGAAGTCGGCAAAGGTCATGACCTGTTCGCGCAGCAGCGATCTGCCATCCTCACAGTCGATTTCGATCGTGCAGCAAAGCGTCGCCACGTTGTCATCGCTGATCAGGTCGATATTGGGGATCATGGCGTTGACGGCGGGATCGGCGTAGGTTGTCATCGCCTGCATGGACGGCGACCCATGTAACAGCGTGTTGGCAATGCAGAAGGGAATGCTCATCAACGTGCCCGAGATCGAGTGGAACGGGCCTTTTGAATCCATCCCCGCATAGCCGGTCTCGTAGGGGTTCATGCGGACCCGGACCGCCCTGATCGGCGCGCCGGCCAGCTCTTCGCGCAAGGCGAGGGCTGCAATCACCGGTGTCTGGTTGAAGGCACAGACCGGGTAGGGTTTGAAGGTGACACGCAATGTTGCCCAGTCGTGGCCCAGTTGCGCCGCCAGTTCATCGGCGTTGCCGTCTTCGCGGGCGAAGGATTTGATCAGCCCGGACGGCCCCTCAAGCGCACCGGGGGCCGAGACAGACCCCGCCCGTGCCAGTTCCGCCGCCACCAGTCCGGTCCGCCCGACCATACCAACCTGATAACGCCATTCATCGGTGCCATCGGCAAACGACTGCAAAATCCCGCCTGAAAAGGAGGCCGCATTGGCAATTGCCGCTGCCGTCTGGTCGGCATCAAACTCCAATAGTTTTGACACCGCAGCGGCGGCGGCCACCACCCCATACAAGGTTGAGGCACGAAACCCGCCGGGCGTGGTTTTACTGGAATAGTTCTTTTCCAACAGCCCCCCGGTCTCGTATCCCGCGATAAGCGCCGGCAAAAAACGTTCTGTCGATAGGCTGCGGGCCTCGATCAGCGCGGTCAAAAGCGGAATCATCACCGCCCCCAGATGTGCCGCACCACAGGTATCTTCCTGCGCGCGCCCGTGAAACAGAGCGGAATTCGCCAGCGCCGCACCGGTAACCGAGGTCTTGCGACCATCCCCCAAGAGGGTAGCGCCGTCCGTCCGTTCACCATCCATGGCCAGCGCTGCCTGCCGGGCGACAGGGGCATAGGGCGTATTGTGACAGCCAATGGCGATGCCATAGCCGTTCAGAATGCAGACCCTGGCCTTTTCAACGACTTCGGGTGGCAGGGTGTCGATATTCAGTGCAACGATGAAATCAGCAATCTTGGCGGTCAAACCCATATCTTTTTCCTCCGAAAGGGGTGGTATTGTTCAGGAATAGTCGTCCCGCAGGATCCGTTTGAGAATTTTTCCGGACGGGTTGCGGGGCAGCGCGTCGCATAGAATCAGGCGTTTGGGCGCCTTGAAGGCGGCCAGATGCGCGCGACAATGCTGTGTCAACTCCTCGAATTCCAGAGTGTCGCCATCATTGACCACGACAATCGCCACGGGGGTTTCGCCCCACCGTTCATCCGGCAGACCGATGATGGCGGCCTCCTTGATCTGGGGCAGCATATAAAGAATGCGCTCTACCTCGGATGACGATATATTCTCGCCCCCGGAAATGATCATGTCCTTCTTGCGATCAGTCAGAAACAGAAAGCCGTCCTGGTCCAGATAACCGATATCGCCGGTGCGAAACCAATCGCCGTGAAACGAGGCGGCGGTCTTTTCGGGATTGTTCCAATAGCTTTTCGTCACCTTGGGGCCGTGCAGACAGATTTCCCCCTCGGTTCCGGGGGCCAGTATGGCACCGTCGTCATCCATGATCTGGATTCGCACATGGGCCAGTGCCCGACCGGTTGATCCGATCTTGGTAATCTCCATACCCGGTTCCATCAGTGTGTCACCACTGACAGATTCGGTCAGGCCATAGCCATCGATATAGCGACCATTGCGGAAATATTCCGAGAACCCGCGAATACGCGATTCCGGTGTCTTTTCGCCCCCGCCGATACACCATTCCAGACTGCTCACGTCGAAATCATTGCGATCCGGGTGCGCCAGAATTTGCCCCAGCATCACCGGTGCCAGCCATGTGCAATTTAGCTTTTCCTCCTGGATCGAGGCAAGCGTGTCAGGTACCTCAAAATCACGGTGGATGGCCATCATACCGCCGAGCCACAGCACCGCGACCCCCGGCAGATCGAACGCGCCCACATGATAAAGCGGACCGGTGACCAGCAGTCGCGACCGACGGCTTAACCCCAGGGAAATAACATGATCCATGTTTTTCCAATAGAAATTCTGATAGCTGTGCATCACCCCCTTTGGCCGGTCGGTGGTGCCGGATGTATACATCAGCCGGAACAGATCTTCGGGCGCGCGCGGAACCTCTTCCGGGATGGGCCGTCCAGTTCCGATCAGGGTTCGCATATCGCCTTGCCCGGCTTCGTCAACCAGGTGGACAGTGTCCAGACTATCGACGATTTCGCCAAATTCGTCATCGGCAAAGATGATCCGTGCGTTGGCGTCCCGGACGATATACTCCACCTCTTCTGCGGCCAGGCGATAGTTGATGGGCAGGATCACGGCCCCCAGATAGCTGGAGGCAAAGGCGATCTCCATGAAGGCCGCGCTGTTTTTCATGAAAACGGCAACCACGTCGCCGGCGCCAACCCCCTGTTCAGACAGGAACGTCGCAACATCCTGAACCCGTTGCCACAGTTGGGCATAGGTGATCCGGTCGGATTGATAAACGATCGCCACGCTATCGGGTGAGCGAATGGCGTGAAACCGGATAAAGTGGCTCAAGTTGACCATTTTCGTACCTCGTTAGCGACGAATTAAAGCGTGTCGTCTTTTCCTGGTTTCATTTTGTCGGCGAGGCGTTCTAGTAAGACCGTGGCATTCCCAGATCATGCACGGCAATAAAATTGAGGATCATTTCCTCGGACACCGGCGCAAAACGGAACAGGCGCGCATCACGCCAAAGCCGCTCAACATGGGATTCCGTCGCATAGCCCATGCCACCCATGGTCTGCATGGACCTTTCGGTTGCCATCGAGGCGGCCTGCGCGGCGATCAGCTTGGCGGCGTTTGCCTCGCTGCTATAGGGCTGTCCGGCATCGAACTGGGCGGCGGCCTTGTAGTTCATCAGGCGCGCGCATTCAATTTCGGCGTGCGTCTGTGCCAGCGGGAACTGCAGGCCCTGATAGGCCCCGATGGGCGTTTTCCCAAAAACCTCGCGTTCATTGGCGTATGCAACGGCCAGACGAATAGCGAGTTGCCCCGCCCCGACCAGACCGGCGGTTGTTACAATGCGTTCGGTGTTCAACGTGTCCAGCAGTTCTTTCCAGCCGCCATGCAGGGTGCCGACCAGTTCATCTGGTTCGATGCGCACGTCCTCAAAGAACACGGTTTCGGACGACAGTGTCCTTGTGCCCAACTTGTCGATCGAATGATGGGTCAGCCCCTTGCGATCGACATCAATCATGAACATTGACAAACCATCGGTGCGCCGCGTCACCTCGTCTATCTTTTTAGTGCGGGCGATGACCAGCATCTTTTGCGCGTCGCTCACGGCGGTGATCCAGATTTTTTCGCCATTTAACAGCCATCCATCGCCATCCTGCGCGGCAAAACTCCTTATTTCCAGGGTGTTGCTGCCGGCATTGGATTCGGTCAGCGCCATACAGGTATTCATTTCGCCGGAAATCAGCTTGGGCAGCATATCGCGTTTCATGGCATCGGTGCCGAATTTGGAAATAGTCACGCCGCCAAATATCGGGTTGATCATGAACAGCTGGCCCAGCGTCGAGCCACCACCGCTGGCCGACAGGTTTTCAACGATCAGTGCCATTTCGAACATGCCAAGGTCAGACCCGCCGTATTCTTCCGGCAGGGCGGCACCGGACAATCCGGCATCACAGATCGCTTGCCAGATTTCTTTCGGGAATGACTTTTTGGCGTCCATTTCCCGCCAGTATTCCAGGCCAAAGCTTTCACCGAGTTTATAGGCCGTTTCGGCAATCATCTTGTGTTCGTCAGAGAGTTGGAAATCCATCGGTTTTCCCTTTCGTTATTAAGCTAAAAGTTTGCATGGTGTTTCGAGGTAGTCCTTGATGCCATTAAGAAATGCCAGGCCACCGACCCCATCAAAGATGCGGTGGTCACAAGACAGCACCAGACCCATTTCCTGACACAGCACAGGCCGGCCTTCGTCATCAGGTCGGAAAATCTTGCGAATACTGCCAACTCCCAGGATCGAGGACTGTCCGGGGTTGATGATCGACCCCATATAGGTCACGTCGAACATGCCCGCATTCGACACCGTTATGGCACCGCCCGTCATATCCTGTTGGCTGAGCGCCCTGTCACGCGCCCGCGTTACGATATCGCGTGCCGACGACGCGACAGAGCCAAGCCCCCTGGGCGCAATATCGCGCAGGATCGGCACGAAAAGGCCGTCATTCGTCGTCACGGCAACGCCGACATCGGTGGTATCAAACTGTAGAATTTCACCATCGGCCCAAACCCGGTTGGCTTGCGGAATATCGCCGAGCGCCTTGCCAACTGCGGCAATGATCAGGTGGTTGATGCTGATACGCAGATCCGCATTTTCCGCGTTCAGGCGCTGACGTCTGTCCAGCAGCGCGCCGACATTTGCCTCTGTCGACAGATAGAAATGCGGCGTGTCGCGTTTGGCTTCGGTCAGACGTTTGGCAACTGCCGACTGATAGGCTGTGGGTGTGAGGCGTGTTCCCGCCATCGGTGGCCCCGCGGGCTCGGGTTGTTCAGAAATGGCGGGAGCGACCAGTGTTGCCTTTCGCACATCCTCGGCCTTGATCCGCCCTTTCGGCCCCGTTCCGGATACCGTATGCAGATCGACCCGTTCCTGATCAGCAATCCGGCGTGCCAGAGGTGTAGCGACCACCCGCGCACCACCACCAGCACCGCCAACAACAGCAGTAGCCGCAGGTTCGGCCGCCGTCACCTCTGATGGCTCACCGTTGTTTGCGGCGTCAGGAGGATGTGTCGCTGCCGGAGCCGTCGCTCCCACGTCCCAACGCGCCAGGACCGTGCCCACCGGTACGGTTTCACCGACGGGAACAATGATCTCATGCAGAGTGCCGTCTGCCGGTGCTTCGATCTCGTTGGCGATTTTGTCAGTCTCGACGACAAGGACGAGGTCACCGCTGGAAAAGCTGTCACCCGGTGCAAGCGCCCATTCATCAATGGTCCCTTCTGTCATGGTAAGCCCCAGCTTGGGCATGATGAGATCGGAAATTGCCGGCATGAACCTACTTCCCTTCAAAGCGCGCAGAGCGCTTTTCCAGGAACGCGGAGCAGCCTTCGTGTGCGTCATCGGTATCCAGAACCAGACCGATCATGCCCTGTTCATAAGGCAGCGCCGCCGACAACGGCATGTCCGCACCATGCAGCAGCCCCCGCTTGAGGAACTTGATCACCAACGGCGATTTAGCGGCGATTTTCTCGGCAAGTTCCTGCACACTGGCCATTAGTTCACCCGCCGGAACGACCTTGTTGGCCAGCCCCAGGTCAACCGCCTCTTGCGGGCCGATCATGTCGCCGGTGAACATCAGTTCTTTGGCGCGGCACAAAGGTATCTGACGGATGATGCGCTGGGTGCCGCCCGCGCCGGGGAACAGCCCCAGTGTGATTTCCGGCAGGCCAAGTTTGGAACTGTCGGCCAGCACCCGGATATCCAGCGCCAGGATCAGTTCGGTTCCCCCGCCCAGCGCCCATCCGTTGACGGCGGCAATCGTCGGTTTGTCACAGGTTTCAAAGCGCCGGAACACGCGGTGGATGACTTCGGCGAATTCCTCGTAATGGGCCAGTCCGCGCCGTGAATTCAGGTCCGCGATGTCGCCGCCGGCGATAAAGGCCCGCTCGCCCGCGCCGGTGACAACGATCACCCGCACGCTGTCGTCGCGCTCCAGCTGGTCCAGCGCCTTTTCCATCTCCAGCAGGGTGGGAATATCCAGCGCATTCAGCGTTTCGGGCCGGTTGATGGTGATGGTGGCGACGGCACCATCTTGGCTGGTCAGAATGGGGTCAGTAGTCATGGTGTTTCTCCAGTTCGGGTCAGGCAAGAACCTTGTGGACGGCGGCGATCAGGTCATCCGCATCCGGCAGGTATTGGGATTCAAGGGACGCGGCAAAAGGCACCGGCATGAATGGCGCGCCAACACGGACAATCGGCGCGTCCAGCTCGTCAAAGCCGACATCCGCCATCCGCGCCGCGATCTCCGCGCCGGTGCCAAATGCGGTCACCGCCTCGTGCAGGATAATCAACCGATGGGTCCGCGACAGCGAGGCAAGAACCGTGGCTTCGTCCCACGGCTGGATAGAGCGCAGGTCGATGACCTCTAGCTCAATGCCACTTTCACTCAGCGACCCGGCAGAGCGCAGTGCCGTCTTGACGGTCGCGCCATAGGTGACAACCGTCACGTCGGTACCGGGCCGCGCGATATGCGCCTGGCCGATCTCAAGCGGGCCGGGGGCGTCTTCCATCGGGCCTTTGGCGGCATAAAGCGCCTTGTTTTCAACAAAAATAACCGGGTCCGGATCGGCAATCGCCGCCTTTAACAATCCATAAGCGTCCGCCGGATTACTGGGAACGACAACTTTCAGACCGGGAATATGGGCGCACCATGCTTCAAGGCATTGCGAGTGTTGCGGCCCGGCGTTCAATCCACCACCGTGCGGTGTTCTTAGCACCATCGGAACCGAACATTGCCCGCCGAACATGAAGCGCGCCTTGGCGGCCTGATTGACCAGACCATCCATTGCAAGCGTGATGAAATCCATGAACATGATTTCAACAACTGGTTTTAGCCCACTCATGGCGGCACCCACTGCCGCGCTGACAAGGGTCGCCTCGGAAATCGGCGTGTCTCGGACCCGCAATTCCCCGTATTTGGCCTGCAGGCCGCGCGTGACGCCAAATGGCCCACCCGGCCGCGCGATATCTTCCCCGAACACAACAACGGACGGGTCATTTTCCAGGCTTTCATCAAGCGCCAGATTGATCGCCTGGCCAAATCGAACTTCACCCATTGTTCAAGCTCCCCGCGCCGGTGTGTAAACATCCGCCAGCAAGTGCCCGAAAGATGGTAACGTTCCGGCCCGTCCGGCATCGGTAGCGGCGGACACCCTGTCTGCAACCCGCGTACGGATCGCCGCGATGTCCCGTCCGGCAGTTTTCATTTTTTGCAGTACCTCCTCGCAAAGGACAATCGGGTCATAATCACTGACCGAGGCCAGTTCGTCCGCATCACGATATTGCTGCGGATCGCCCTCATAGTGTCCATGCACTCGCCTGGTCGTACATTCCAGAACCTGTGGCCCGCCATTAGAACGTATGGTCGAGACGATTTCCGCGGTCACATCCGCCACAGCCGATACATCGTTGCCATCCACCTGCCGGGACGGCATCTTGAACGCTGTCGCCAGGTCCCGGACCTCGGCGACGAATTGCATGGATGTTGGGGAGAACTCGGACCAGCCGTTATTCTCGCAAACAAACAGTATCGGCAATTTCCACAGCGAGGCAAGGTTGAAGGATTCATGCAAGACGCCTTCGGCCAGAGCCCCATCACCGAAAAAGGCGACTGCGATGTTTTGCATATTGTGCACCTGATGCGCCAGGGCGCTGCCGACCGCCAACGGAATACCGGCCCCGACGATACCGTTGGCCCCAAGCATGCCCACCGACATATCGGCGACATGCATAGACCCGCCACGACCGCCACAGATGCCTTCTTGCTTGCCCATGATCTCCAGGAAAAAGCTGTCCAGATCCACGCCCTTGGCAATGGCGTGCCCATGTCCACGGTGATTAGAGGCAATGGTGTCGCTATCATTCAGGGCATCCATCACGCCAATAGCAACGGCCTCCTGTCCGACACTGAGGTGGATGAAACCGGGCACCTCGCCGTCGGCGAACAACGCGCTGAGCTTTAGTTCGCATTCGCGCACAAGAAGCATCCGCTCGTAAAAGCCAAGAAGTCTTTTCTGGGAATTTGATGTCATTGTTTTCGTGGTCCTATACTGCCAGATAGCGTTTTTTGATGTCTTCGTTGTCGCGCAGGGCGGCCATCGTGTCGCAATAGACGATGTGCCCGTTGTCGATAACCGTGGCATGGGTGGCAACGGACAGGCAGAAATAGAGGTTCTGCTCGGCCAGGAAAATGGTCGATCCCATCGACTGAAGCTGGCGGATCAGATCGCCGATCCGGGCGACGATGATCGGGGCCAGCCCCTCGCTGGGTTCATCGAGCAACAGAACCTCGGGATTGCCCATCAGGGTCCGGGCGATAGACAACAACTGCTGTTCGCCCCCCGAAAGTTTGCCGGCCGCGCGATTACGGAGTTTTTCCAGCAGGGGAAAAATTTCAAAAATACGATCAAGAGTCCAATAGGATGCTCCGGCTTCTCCGCTCTTGGCCCCGACAATCAGGTTGTCCAGCACTGAGTGTTCGGGAAAGACCTGACGATCTTCGGGAACGTACCCAACCCCCATACGCGATATTTTATACGGCTTCATGCCCTGTACCGGTTGTCCGTTCAGGATAATTTCTCCGCTGTGGGGCGGAGCCAGACCGGCCAGCGCCTTGAACGTGGTGCTTTTGCCGGCGCCATTACGCCCCAAAAGCGCCATGCACTGTCCCTTCTCGATAGAAAAGGATGCACTGAAAATAATCTGGCTGGAGCCATAGAATACATCAATGTCCCGCGCTTCGAGAATGGTCTCGCCGCTCATTGCGCTATTTTCTCAAAATTCTCGCCCAGATAGGCCTTGATGACATCGGGGTTGGACCTGATTTCCTCGGGGGCACCTTCGGCCAGCACCTGACCGTAGCACAGCACCCGGACGGTCTGGGCAATCCTGAACACGATATCCATGTCGTGTTCAATAAAGATCAGTGTCATCCGCTCGTCCTCCCACAGCTTATAGATCATGTCGATCATCTTCCAGCGCTCTTCCGGACCCATCCCCGCCGTGGGTTCGTCAAGCAGCAGAACCCGTGGATCCAGCGCCAGCGCCAGCGCGATATCAAGCAGCTTCTGGTCCCCGTGCGACAGGTTCCTGGAAACCACCCCGGCCCGCTCCTGCAGGTCGAACATCTCCATGATCTGGTCGGCTCTTGTACGGGCCTCAACGGCTGAAAACTGGACCAACAGGTGGGCCGATTGCTGGCGATGGGACAGAACAGCCGCCGTCAGGGATTCCCGGACGGTGAATTCGGGAAACAGATTGGCCACCTGAAACGCCCGGCCGATGCCGCGCCGCACGGTGGTCAGGGCATCAAAGCCGGTGATGTCCTCACCATCAAAGATGATGCGCCCGGAATCGGGGCGCAACCCCCCGGTGATCAGGTTGAAGAACGTGGTTTTCCCGGCACCGTTGGGGCCGATGATCGCGCTCAGCGATGCGGGCTGGAAATGCAGCGACACATCGTTGGTCGCCACAACACCACCGAAGGATTTGGTTAGATGCTCTATTTTGAGCATCGGCTTAACTCGTCATTCCCTAACACCGCCATAGGTTTCCCAGGAACTGGCGGTCAGCCAGCCGACGTCAACCGGCAGATTGATGCCGGTAATCCCCGACGCAAGTCCACTGGCCAGAAACGCCACCGCTGCGGCGATTTCCCGAGTTTCGACCAACCGTCCGGCGACCGAGTTGTTTTCAAGCAACGATACATCGCGTTCGCCCTTGTCGATGGCATCCTGCAAGGCCGGGGTTCTGGCGTATCCGGGCGAAACCGTGTTCACCCGGACACCGGAGCGACCCCATTCAGACGCCAGGCATTCGCTCATGCTGATAACGGCGGCCTTTGCCGGCGCATAGGCATGCAGTGGCATGGACCGCATGCCCGCCACCGAGGCGATATTGATGATGCTGCCAGCCCCGCGCCGCGCCATCCGCACCCCAACGGCCCGGCACGTGACATAGGTGCCGCGCTGATCAATACGGACGACGCGATCCCAGACCTCAAGCGGTAGTTCGCTGACTGGGAGAGGGGGCTGAATGACCCCGGCGCTGGTCACCAGAATGTCGATCGGGCCGACATTCTCCTCCACCCAGGCTATGGCTGTTGCAACGCTGTCCGCGCTGGCCACATCTATTTCAACCGCGCTACCGGCGATGTCATCGGCAACACTGCGCGCCTGGGCGATGTTGATATCCGCCAGCGCGACCCGGCAGCCGTATTCGGCCAACAATCGCGCGCAGGCTTCGCCTATTCCGCTGGCTGCTCCGGTTACCAATGCGGTTCGATTTTGCAGGGAGGCTTTCATCGGGGGATCTCCTCTTTGGGGACTGTGGGTTGTATTGTCTGGTCCATTTTCGATGCCCGGCGATCCCGGATACCCTCGACGATGAAGTCGAGAAGACCGCGCCGCAGGCCAAGCACGAACACCAGGATGACGCATCCAAGGACCAGTCCGTAGTGATCAGTATAAATCGTGGTCAGATCATTGAGAACGATCAGTATGATGGCACCGACAAGCGGGCCAAGAAAGGTATTCATGCCGCCCAGCATGATCATGAAGATCCCGTCGCCAGACATGGTCCAGTAGCCGAAACTTGGATAGGCACCGGACACGAAAAGCGCCATGAACATGCCCCCGATACCGGCGAATGCGCCGGCCAGGGTGAACGAGGCCACCTTATAGCGGTTGACGGCAACCCCCAGAAACCGGGCGCGCTCGGTATTGTCACGGATCATTCGCAGTGTGTAGCCAAAGGGCGACTGGGTTATCTGATACAGCAGCACGACACAGACGAGGAATATGCCACAACAGAAAAGATAAAGATGCACCGGATTAACCAGATCAATGCCCAGGAAAACCGGTTTGGGAATGCCTCCGAGCAGGCCCTGGTCCCCGCCGGTCAGGGACGTCCAGCTGAGGATGATGTTGTAAAACAGCATCTGGAACGCCAGCGTGATGAAGGTGAAATATGTCTCGTTCAGGCGCACGCATACCAGGGCGACCAGGGCGGACAAGGCCGCGACAAATACAATCGTCAGGGCAAAGGCGGCAGGAATGGAGAACATTCCGGTCTGCATCAGCAGGCCAAAGCTATAGGCGCCGGCGGCGTAGAACCCGCCGTGACCAAATGACAGCAGGCCGGTGCGGCCAACCAGCAGGTTAAGTGAAAGGGCGAACAGGCCATTGGCACAAATCATGATTCCCGTATCAAGGATGGAGATATCATCCGTGATCCGGGGGATAGCGGCCAGAACCACAAATACCAAAAGTGCGACCACACTGTATCTGGTGAAAGTGTTTATCTGCATGACTTAGTCCCGGCCTTTACTGAACAGGCCAGTGGGTTTGACGATCAACACAATAACCATGACCAGGAACATCAGCCCATCGGTGAATTCGGGCATCACAATGCCGCCGAATGACCGGGTCAGCCCGATCACGATGGCTGACACGAATGCGCCCACGATGGACCCCATGCCGCCGATCACGGTCACAATGAAGGATTCAATCAGGATCGACATGCCCATCCCCGGAACAAGTGAGCGAACCGGTGCCGCCAACCCGCCAGCCAGCCCCGCCAGGACACCACCCAACCCAAGAGTGAAGGAATAGAGCAGGCTGGTATTTATCCCCAGCGCAGCCGCCATCTCGCCGTTATGCGCCGCCGCGCGGACCACCTTGCCGAAACGGGTCTTCTCGATAAGAAACCAGAGGCCCCCGGCAATGGCGAACGCCGCAACAATCAGGAAAAGGTAGAACACCGGAATATAGGCCCCGGCAAATCGGATAGGCGGGACGCGGAAAAGATCAGGCATACCCATCGACTGAAATTCGCTGCCCCAGACCAGCATGACAATATCATCAAGGATCAGAATAACGGCGTAGCTAAGCAGCAACTGCATCAAAACATTTGAGCCATATATCCGGCGAATAAGAAATCGTTCGAATAGAACCCCGAACAGCCCGACGCCAAGAGCGGCCCCGCAGACAGCGAGGAAATAATTGTTTGTGACTTGATATACAGTAAGTGCGAAATAGGCACCAAGCATATAAAACGAACCGTGGGCAAAATTGGTTATCTTAAGAACACCAAAGATCAACGACAGCCCGGAGGCGACCAGAAACAGCAACATTCCTATCGTCAAGCCACTGAGGGACTGTGTGACCATACACGATGCACTGCTCACACACCCGATGAGGGATGAAAAATCCACGTCTGCACTCTCCAGTGTTACAAGTGTTTACAAATTTGGTTGCTGCGGGGTCGGGGCAGGTCGCCAGACCCCGCAGCAACGCGTCTCTAAACGCCTTTATATATAGCCTTGTTCTTTTTTCCAGGCCGCCTCCAACTCATAAATGAGCTTCCAGTCGGTGGGCGTCACATTCGGCATAAAAGGCTCTGTCGACTGCGTTACACCCCAGCCGGTGCCGTATTCGACGATAGTCTGGTCCTCGGCGCGCATGGTGATCGTACCGTCGACTCCGAACGGAGAATTGACGATCATCCCCGGCAGAACCCCGGCGATCTCGTTGCCATCGGACGATCCGGTTTTTCTTATCCCCTCGATCAGGAACTGCATACCAAGAGCGGCTTCCCAGGACCAGTTCGTGGGTCGGCTGTTGAATTGCCTGACATACTCGGCCTCCCACGCTGCGTTGGGCGCACTGCCCGGGAACGTGCTGACATAGCGGTTCCCCGAGTGGATGCCGCTCGGCAGGTGCTTGACGGCCGCCATGGTTGTGTAATCGGCCAGGGCAATGCAAAAATACTGCGCCTGATCAAACAGTCCGTAAAGGTTGCCCTGTTCGATGAACGACGACAGGTCACCGCCCCACAGACAGGTGAACACCGCGTCCGGTTTTTCTTGCAGGATCTTGTTGATGACATCGGTATAGTCGGGCTGAAATATCTTGGGCCAAAGCTGGCTTCCAAGCTCAATATCCGGGCTGAAGTGGTTGAGATAGTTGAGAAACTGCTCGGTGGTATCATGACCGTAGGCATAGTTCGGGCCGACAGTCATCCACTTTTTCAAACTCTTCTCTTTGGCAATACTTGCCGCATATGAACCGGCTGAGATTGCGTCGTGCGCGCCCTGGCGTCCAGAGCGGAACGCATTCGGAGTGCGCAATTTCGGATCAGCCGTCAGAGATGACGTTTCCGACAGGCAATGCATGCACAGCGTCCCCAATTCACGCACCACCTCTTGCACGGCGAAAGCCCCGGTCGAGGCTTCAAGGCTGAGGATCATATCGCAATCGTCGCGGTTGATAAAGTCCCGGTTGATCCTTGCAGCCTCATCCGGCCTGCCTTTTGAATCGCGGATTATCAGCTCAATCATGCGACCATTCAAACCACCGGAGGTATTGAACGCATCAACCCTCATTATGGCGCCATTGGTCGAAGATGACCCCATTTGAGCAACGCGCCCCGACATTATTGCTGACACCCCGATCCTGATCGGGCCGGTGTTCCGGGCCCTGACAATCGCCGGAAAGCCGGCGACTGCGGCAACCATCGCGACGCCGCCAATCCCTTTTACGAATGCCCTGCGGTGGATACTTCTTTTGCCAGTTTTCCCCACGTTCGTCTCCCTGTGCGACTCCCTTCGGGAGAGTCTGATAGAGTGGGCTCAAGGAGCCGTAACTGTCGCTTTGAGCGGCTCATAAAATAAAACCCCCGGCTTGACCGGGGGCTATTTACCGAGTTTTAATCTCGTTAAAAATGTTTCGGCGTACAAGCCGTAGAGGTCACCTGTAAAAATTATTTACCGGCCAGCGGATCAACGAAATCAGTCTTGAAACCAAGTTTTCTCATGCCGACCAGGCAGCACTCGCAGTCTTCCTCAATAGAGCCACCACTGGCGCCAATAGCACCGATAAGGTCGCCCTCTTCATCATAAATAGGGTAGCCTCCGCCGACCATACAAAAACGGTTGTCCGTATGTTGCAAGCCATAACCAAAGGCGCCGGGCAGCATTATCTCGCGTACCATACTGGTTGGCCGCTGCAGGGCAGCAGCAGTCCACGCTTTCTTTTCGGCGATAGGGGGGTTAGCGATGCGCCCTTTTTCCGGGCGTAAAACACCACGCAAATGCCCGCCAAAATCTACTACAGCAACAGTGCTTGGCCTGCCGACAGACTGCGCGTAAGCAACGCCTTCCTTGAGGAGTGTTTCCACCTCGGATAATGTAAGTTCTCGCATGTTTCGGTTCTCCTGATAAATGAACGGATTTTAAATTTAGAATGACTGCAGCTAACGGAAATAAGTTATGCTGGCTGTCTTCGCAGTGCTGGAATGTACACAAGCCCCAAGGATTGTGCTGTTCCTTCTATTTTGCCCACCGCCAACCAGTGTTTCCTGTTTGGTCGCCATACTTCGCTACCAGACAAACAAAAATAAATCGAACGAACACTCAGCCTTGAAATTCGAGTATACATACTTTTTTTACCAATGTGTCCGGTTAATTGCCCATCAAAAGGTTTCAACCACCGGCTTTAGCCGGTCAGTCTTGGCTGCGATACTGTATCGAAAGATCTGGAGGGTGGTGTGGATCACAGGTGTGGTGGCCACACGGTATACTGGATAGGGCTAAGGCTAGGCTTAGGGAGGGTATCGCGTTGCGTCGGTTAGACGTATTATTGATTGGGTATGTAGCGCATTTTTCTCATCAATAAACCAACAGCTTTAACAAACACTTGATAGCGGAGGGAAGCATGGCATCAGCATCAGTTTCGTCGAATACGCCGCAGGTGATCGTCATTGGTAGTGGCTTTGGTGGTGCAGTTTGCGCTGCACGCCTGGCCGAGGCGGGACACTCTGTTACCCTGCTGGAGCGAGGGCCGTGGTGGGATACTGTGCCAGTGCGATCGATGGGCGTCGATCGCCGCGTAGCTTTGCCACGTGGTCGACAATTGTTCACACGCACTCTGAGGGGAATGGGTGGTAACCGATTTCCAGGCAATCGGATTCGATTGAACAAAAGGGGTTTGTTTGAGCTGTTCTTTGGCAAGGGTAGCGCGATTGCATGTTCGTCCGGCGTGGGTGGCGGTAGTCACATTTATTCGGCTGTCCATGTTCGCCCTTTGGTCGATAAGTATTGGGAGGGACATAACCCTGCGATCTCCGATGAGATCATGGCGCCTCATTATGATGCTGTGCTTGAGCGGATGGGCTCAATTACACCCACAGCGGAGCACGGTATACCGAATACGTCTGCTGAACGCTTTCGGGATTCGGAGTTTTTGGAACCTGCGGCCCCACCACCCGACCCTCGGCTTGGTTATTTGCTGCCCAAAGATCCAGTTAATCCCGTCAAAGTGACAGATGCCTACGGTGTCGAGCGTTACGAAGTGGACTACGAAGGCAATGATAATGGCTTTCTTGGCTCTCCCTCTGGTGGTAAAACAACCCTGGATTTTGCCTATTTGGCACCGGCTATGAGGGCTGGTCTGGTGGTGCGGGATATGTGCGAAGTGACGGCCATTGTTCGCCAGCACTATAGTTCCAGTCGCTATCGGGTGGAATACACCGATCACCATGCCGGTCAAAAGACAATGCTCGAAGCTGATCATGTTATTTTGGCGGCGGGCGCGCTCAATACGCTGCGATTATTGTTTCACAGTCGCGATGTTGTGGGTGGTCTGGTCGGCATGCCGCAGCTCGGTCAGCGCTATGGCACAAATGGCGATTACTTCGGCTTCTGGAATTATAACGAGCCGAGCCTTGATCAAACGCGAGGTTTGCCAACGACCGGGGGGGTGCAGCTGAAAGGGGATGATGGCTCACCGATGATCGGTGGTGGCGGTTTTCCTTCAGTTGATAGCTATCCTTTACCAAAACGACTTAGGAAGTGGATTAAACGCGGTTGTTTTATCGCCGGCCTGGGTGAAGATGCTATGAACGGCACCGCGAGCATGGACAGAGGCAAATTAAAGGTGAGCTTTCCCTATGGAATCAGCCCTATATTTGCCCGTATTCGTACAGTTTTTGACGAGATTGGAAAGCGCACGGGGAAAAAAATCTATATGTTTAAAACACCACTTACTGTGCACCCTACCGGTGGAGCTTGCCTGGGGAGTAGTCCTGAAAATGGTGTTATCGGCGCAAATGGGGAGGTGTTTGATAACGAAGGCCTGTACGTAGCAGATGCGGCGGCTTTGCCGCGATCGCCCGGTGGCCCACCGTCTATGACCATTGCTGCCTGGGCGGAGCATATCGCCAGTCAGTTTGAACGGTAAAAGAGCTAACGCATTGTATTTCTGCATAGTCGTCGGCATTTAACAGTCGCGACCAAAGTATAGTCATTATTAAAGGGGTATTGTGAAAAAATCTACTCGTATCATCCCGCTGTATTATTTGAAGATGGCGCTCCACCAGGTGGTGCCAGGTGTGACAGGAGATCACTATGGATGAATCAGGACTGAACAGTGTGGGGCTTGGCGAAGAAGCCCGGATGCTGCGCGATAGTATCCAGGCCTACATGGCCCGCGAGATCACTGAGGCGCGCATTACCGAATACGAGGCCGCAGGCAGCTTCCCATGGGAGATCATGCGCGAGTTGCGAGAATTCGGCTATATCGGCGGGCTTTTGCCCGAGGCTGCGGGAGGGTTCAGTCTCAGCTATCGAACCTGGGCGATGATGATGGAAGAGGCCGGCTATCGCTGGTTGTCACTACGCGTTCTGCTCAATACCCTCAACATCGTTGGCGCGCTTTTGCACCATCTGGGTGACGAGCGCCAGAAACGCAAATGGCTGGACCCATTGATGCAAGGCGATCTGCCCGTCTGGCTCGGGATTACCGAACCCGATCACGGCTCGGATGTGGCCTCGGTGCAGACACGGGCCGAGGACAAGGGCGATCACTGGCTGGTTAATGGCGCCAAGCTCTGGACGACGAACGGTGTAAACGGGCGCGTCGGTATTCTGATTGCCCGGACCTTTGCCGAGGGCTGTGATGGCGATCTGAGCCTGTTTCTGATCGATCCCGAGGAAACCGAATTCGCGGCGGATCGTGTGGGCACCATGTTCATCAAGGCCACGGCCACCTCGCAACTGGCGTTTCACGATGCGCGGGTACCCAGGGAAAACCTGCTTGGTCCGATGGGACAGGGGCTGAAGGCTATCCTGAGCGGGCTTAATTACGGCCGGCTGAACGTGGCGGCAGGCGCTGTGGGCGCGGCGCAGTCGGCGCTGGATCTCGCCACCGAGTATGTGCAGGTGCGCAAACAATTCGGCAAGGTCATAGGCAGCTACCAACTGGTGCAGAAACTGATCGTGGACATGACGGTGCGGACCGAGGCCGCCCGCGCCCTGACTGAGCGCGCCGCGCTGGCGCTGGATCAGGGTCTGGAGGGGCGGCGCGAATGTTCGATCGCCAAGCTTTACGCCAGCGAAGCCGCGCACGAAGTCGCCTCGATGTCGCTGCAGGTCCATGGTGGGATTGGCTACAGCACCGACTATCCGGTCGAGCGCATCTTCCGCGACACGCGCGGGGGGCTGATCCCCGAGGGTACTTCGGAGATCCAGACGCTTATCATCGGGCGCGAGATCCTCGGCCTCTCGGCCTTCAAGTGATCGGTGATTCGTATTTTATGTGATCCTCCGGCCGGTGAAAAAGTGGTTGATAAAAATTCGAGTAGATGAAATACTATTCACATCAATGAAGAGTTTTTTTCAAGATCAGGTGAACGTACTGTGACCGATTCCTCAATACCGCATCCCAATGGCTTGTCGGGTTCCGATGGTGTCGGTGCGCCATCGACTCAGGTGCTACTTGTCCGCAAGGATGGTCCTATTCTGCGCGTCACGCTCAACCGACCGGAAAGCCGGAATCCACTAAGCGGGGATCTGGTTGCCGGCCTGCACAGGACTTTCACCCACTATGCGGCAGATCCTGACCTCAAGGTCGTTATCGTTACAGGTGCGGGTAACAAGGCATTCGCTGCGGGGGGGGATCTGAAAGAGCTTATGGCTGTCAGGACCAGTGCGCAGGCGGCAGAGATGTCGAACATGACGCGCGCGGCATTTCAGACCATTCGCGATTTTCCGGTCCCGGTTATCGCGGCGATGAATGGCGACGCACTGGGTGGTGGGGCGGAATTTGCCGTTGCCTGTGATATCCGTGTTGCGGCGCATCACTGTCGGATGGGATTCATTCAGGGCCGCCTGAATATCTCGACTGCCTGGGGCGGCGCCCACGATCTTAATCAGCTTGTCGGTCCGGCAACCGCATTGCGCCTGCTGGCCCGTGGCGAGGTGATTGATATGCAGACGGGTCTGCGGCTTGGCCTTATTGATGATGTCGCGCAAGAAGGTGAGTCGCTTGATGACGTCGTTGCGCGCTATTGTGCGCCCATCATCGAAAAGGTACCGCGTGTGGTGCGTACGTTCAAGGCCATAACCCGTGATGCGAAAAACGCAAACCGGGCACAGACTGATCAGCTTGAAACGGAATTGTTCACGGCCAACTGGGTCCACGACGATCACTGGGAAGCTGCTGACAAAGTACTCTCAAAGAAAGGTTGAACCAATGGCGCAGACGACTCCCGCAGGCGATCAGGACAATTCGGCCCCCCCTCCCGTCACACCAAAAATCGGCACTAGGCTGCGCTCGGGTATTGAGATCCCGACAGTCGTAACCGCCGACATGGCCCCGGACCGGTCAGATGATCGGCCGGGTGAATATCCGTTCACACGCGGCGTGTTTGATACCGGCTATACCGGGCGGTTGTGGACCATCCGGCAATATTCCGGTTTTGGAACGGCCGAAGAAACCAACGAACGCTATCACTTTCTTCTGGATGGCGGCCAGACGGGATTGTCTGTCGCGCTCGATCTGCCGACGCAATGTGGCTATGATCCGGTCGATCCCATGGCGCGTTCAGAGGTTGGCAAGGTCGGGGTTTCACTGTTCAGCCTGGCCGAGGCCGAGATTCTGTTCGATGGTATTGATCTGGGCGCGATTTCGACGTCGTTTACCATCAACGGGACGGCCGCAATCATCTACGCCATGTATCTTGCGGCCGCTGACAGGAAGGGCGTGCCGCGCGAAAAGCTGACCGGGACGATCCAGAACGACATTCTCAAGGAATATGTTGCCCGTGGCACATGGATCTTTCCGGTCAAGCCCTCCATGCGCCTGATCGCCGACAGTATTGTCTATTCCGTCGAGCAGACACCGCGTTTCAACCCGATCTCGATTGCCGGCGCGCATGTGCGTGACGCCGGAGCCACCGCCGTTGAGGAGATGGCGTATACGCTGGCCAACGGGCTGGCCTATGTTGAGGAACTGCGCAAGCGTGGCAGCGATGTCGCCCGGTTTGCCGCGCGCCTCAGTTTCTTTTTCTACGTCCACATGGATCTGTTTGAAGAGGCCTGCAAATTCCGTGCTGGCCGGCGTCTGTGGGCGAAACTGCTGCGCGAGCGCTTCGGGGTCGAGGACGAAAAAGCGTTGCGTTTCAGGTTCGGCGTTGTTTGCGGTGGATCCTCGCTGACCGCCGGTCAGCCCTATAACAACATCGTGCGCGTCGGCATTGAAAACCTTGCCGCCGTGCTGGGCGGTGCACAGTCGATCTTCACCTGCGCCTATGACGAAGCCTTTCAGATCCCCACTGAATTCAGCGCCGAGATCGCCCTGCGCACACAGCAGATCGTCGCCTATGAAAGCGGCGTCGCCCGCACGGTCGACCCGCTTGGCGGTAGTCATTTCGTTGAATGGCTCACCGACAAGATGGAGCAGGAAATCCTGACAGTCATGGACGAAATTGACGATTATGGCGGCGTGATCAAGGCCATCGAGGATGGCTTTCTGCAAACCCGGATCGCCCGGCGAGCGCGCGAGCGCAAGCAGGCCACAGATGATCAGGAACGCGTCGTCGTCGGCGAGAACTTCTTTACCCGCGAGGACCAGAAGCCCGACTATGGCGAGGTATTCAAGGTCAACCCGAAGGCCGCCGACGCCATCATGCAGAAATACGAGGACCTGAAACAGCGCCGGGATGATAGCGCGGTCGAGGTCTCGCTGGCGCGGCTGCAACAGGCGGCGGCGGGGGAAAGCGAAAACATCATGCCCTATCTGGTCGAATGCTGCCACGCCTACGCTACCGTGGGGGAAATGGTGGCGACGATGAAAAAAGAATGGGGCGAGTTTCAGGAACCGGTGCGGTTCTAGTAGTGTACCTCGTCACTCTGAATGTTACATTTTGAGTGACGAAGTACGTTAGTGATGCAGGAAGCTAATCATGACACTGAAAAACAAGAGAATACTGATCGCGAAACCCGGCCTTGACGGTCACGATGTCGGGGCCAAGATCATTGCGCTGGCCCTGCGCGATGCCGGGGCGGATGTCATCTATACCGGTTTGCGCAAAAGCCCGGACTATATCGCGCGGGTTGCGGTAGAAGAAGATGTGCATTGCGTCGGATTAAGCGTTCTGTCCGGCAGCCATATCGAGCTTCTTAAACAGACGTTGGCCGAACTCAAAGACGCGGATGCGGCGGATATGCAGGTCTTTATCGGTGGCACTATACCGCCCGATGACCGCGATACCCTGATCCAACTCGGTGCCAGTGCCGTCTTTACCGCCGAGATGAAGATCGACGACGTGGTGCAGGCCATCGTCGACAGTCTGAAAGACCAATCATGACACAGAGGCCTCTGGCCGGGAATAACGTAATTGACCGGCGCGGCCTTGGGCGCATGCTTAGCCGGATCATGAACGCCTCTGTTGACGAGGCGCTGATCGGTCTGGTCGACAGCAGCGACAGAACCGCCCGCCGCGTCGGGTTCACCGGCGCGCCCGGTGCCGGCAAAAGTACGCTGATAAGCCGGTATGCCAAAGGTTGTCTTGAGCAGGGCAACAAGACCGGGATACTCGCCATCGACCCGACCAGTCCGGTCTCTGGAGGTGCCTTGCTGGGTGATCGCATTCGCATGGATGCGGTTGCCGATGATGCCCGCCTGTTCATCCGCTCAGTGCCCAGCCGCAACGCCCATGACGGGCTGTGCGACAACGCCCCCGACCTGTTGCTGGCGATGGAGCAGTTCGGTTTTGACGACATTGTGCTAGAGACGGTGGGTGTCGGTCAGGTGGAATATTCGGTCAAGACGCTGGTTGATACGTTGGTGCTGGTGCTGATGCCGGAAAGCGGCGATGCCATTCAGGCGATGAAAGCCGGCATCCTGGAAAGCGCCGACATCATCGTCATCAACAAGGCCGACCTGCCGGGAGCCGAGCGCAGCCACGCCGAGATTTCGGTTATCCTCGGCCACCGGCCGCGAACCGCCGATACGTGGTCAACGCAATTGATCATGGCGTCAGACATTGATGGCCGTGGAATCGGTCAACTAAGCGATACGATTATTCAGCATCGTGCATGGCTTTCCACACATCGCGATCATGACGACATGCGCCGCAAACGCCGCGCCTATCACCTGCACAGCCTGATTGCGCGGCGCGCCCATGAGGTCATGCACCAGATGGGTGATGACATTATCAATCAGGACCTTGTCGGCGCCTTTCGACAGCTTGCCAGCCTGGTCGCACCTGTTGACCGCGGTTGATCCTGATGCAATGTGCCTGGCTACAAACGACAACAAAATAGGTGCGTTATAGTGAGTCAGCAGTCAAAAGCTACCGGAAGTGAACCGCGCGGCAAGGGAAAATTCGCCGTCAAGAGTGCGGTCCGCACGCTGACGCTTTTTGAGGTCTTTGCCCAACATCGCACGCCGCTTTCTCTTAGTGAGCTGGCACGGGCGCTGGATATCCCACTCAGCAGTTGCCATGGTCTTGTGGGGACGCTGCAAAAAGAGGGGTATCTCTATGCCATTGGTGAACGGCGCCGGTATTACCCGACCAGGCGTCTGTTTGACCTTGCAACCGCCATCACCAGCAACGATCCTACACTGGAGTTGTTGTTGCCCCACCTGGAGGCTTTGCGCGACAGGTGTGATGAAACGGTGATCCTGGGGACCCGTCAGGGCCTTGCCGTATTGTACCTGAATGTCATCGAAGGCAACCAGACCATCCGCTATTCAGCCAATACCGGCGACATGAAACCACTGCATTCAAGCGCCATCGGCAAAGCCTTGCTTGGCGAACTGGAAGAATCAGAACTCTTGCCCATACTCAACAAGATTGAGCGCCCCGCAATCACGCCCAATACACTGACAGAGCCCGATACTCTTGTTGCGGACCTTGAGGCTGGGCATCGACGCGGGTATTTCGTGACCCGGGGAGAAAACGTTGCAGACGTCTGGGCCGTCGCCAGGGTCGCTCATGTGGCGGGCGAAGCCCTCGGGGTCGCCATTGCCGGACCCGCCCGCCGCATGGAAGAGAACCTGGCCGAGTGTGTCAGTCTTCTGACGGATTGCTGCGTGACGATTGAGGCGGGTTTTCAAGGCGAAGTATAAATGCCCCGAGCCCGCCTGTTGTCAGCTCCTTTCGACGCGACCATGACAGGGTATTGGCGGCGACGTACACGGGTCTAGCTGAAGACGGTATTTGCTGGTGCATCAGCCACAGTTTGCCAGGCAGAAAGGCATTCTATGGACGACCTTTTCTTTATTTAATAAGGGCAAAAACATGTATGAAAATAGCGGTTCTGCTATCATGTATGATGGGTAAGTCAACCTAAAACGTACTGAACCCGATCAAATAGTTTGGTCCTGTTTGCTCACGGATTTGAAAACAATGAGCGCAGGGTCAACTCGACCAACAAAGCAGTCTAATTTGAGGAGTCTCTATGTCCAATTACCAAGATATTTTATACGGTGTTAAAGATCATGTGGCCACAATCACCATTAATCGCCCAAACTCTCTGAACGCTTTTACAGGAGATACCATCGACGAAATGATCGATGCCATACAAACAGCAACGGACGATAGAGATGTAGGCATACTGGTTCTGACTGGTACTGGTGAGCGCGCTTTTTGCGTGGGTGGCGATGTTAAATGGGAAGCTGACGGTGGCCTGGAAGGTCTCGATTTTCCGATTAATGGCATGATCATGAAGTGCCCCAAGCCTGTCATCGCCCGGGTGAATGGTTACAGTATTGGTGGTGGTAACCACATTGCTTATTACTGCGATTTAACCATTGCCGCCGACCATGCCATTTTCGGCCAAAATGGTCCGCGAGTAGGCTCTCCGGCCTGTGGTTTTATCGTCGGTTATCTGGCCAATGTTGTCGGGCATAAACGCGCCCGTGAAATGTGGATGGGGCTGCGAAAAT
>QNFR01000026.1 GCA_003646405.1 Gammaproteobacteria bacterium | reverse complement strand
CATCAGGGTGCCGGGCTTGGCCCGGAAATTCTGTACGATAACCTCCTGCAGGTGACCGTGGCGTTGATGGACCTCGCGCAGCGCCAGCAGGGACTCAATGCGCTCACGACGGGTTTCACCAATCCCGATAAGAATGCCCGAGGTGAAAGGTACCGCCGCCTGTCCGGCCAACTCCAGCGTCTGCAGGCGCCGCGCCGGATCCTTGTCAGGAGAGCCATAGTGCGGCATACCCTTGCCACACAAGCGCGCTGACGTGGACTCCAGCATGATGCCCATCGAGGCGCTCACCTGGCGCAGCCCGGCGATTTCCTGTGCACTCATGCAGCCCGCATTGATATGCGGCAGCAGCCCGGTCTCGGCCAGTACACGGGACGCCACCTCTTTGACATAATCCAGCGTACTGGCAAAACCCATGTCCTGCAGGGCGCGCCTGGCCGCACTGTAGCGTAACTCGGGCTTCTCCCCCAGGGTTAACAGGGCTTCCTGGCAGCCCATGGCAGCACCCTGGCGACAGAGCGCCAGCACCTCGTCGACAGGCATAAAGGCCTGCTCAATCTTTTTCGGGGTGCGCGCGAAGGTGCAGTAATGACAGACATCCCGGCACAAATGCGTCAACGGGATGAACACCTTGCGGGAATACGTCACGACATTGTGGTGGCCGCAGTCACGCAATACTCCCGCTACCTCAGACAGTGCCTCCGTGTCAGTGAAATCCGCCAGACTCAGCGCCTGTTGATCACTGGGGAGATGCCCCTGCAGCAGGTGTTCCCGCATAGATTGCCACGCTACCATCAGTTTGCTACTCCCTTGTCCAAGTCCCGATTGTCATCCAATGTTGCCAGAGCCAACTCTACTCGCGCTCCCAACTCACTGCCATGAAGCAGGTCAAATGTCTTGCCCGCAGCCGCACAATCCAGTGCCGCCATAACCTGGTGCATATCCCGGGGCTCGTCCACATCCAGGGCGATACCCGATCGTTGCAGAACCTGGACGGGCACACCTGCACGGCGCGCGGATGCCAGATGCCGGGCACAACTATCCACACCAAAGCAGAACTGTGGCGCGCTGGCACGGGTAAATGCCAGCAGGTTGGTTCCCGCCCCCGCCAGATCGCAACCAATCACCAGTCCTTCCAATTGCCGCTGGCAGTGCAATACCGCCGAGATATCCGCCGTTGTCAACAGAGGCAAGTCCCCGTGCAGAACCAGTAGCGGCTCATCGCCGAGCGCCAACAGGCGCGTACTGGCCTCCTGTACAATCGGGTTCAGCCCACTGCAGCCCAGGGAACTTTCTTCCCAGTGGTCGATGTCGTACCTGGCTGCCAGCAGACCGGCGCCGGGATCATCAGAGACCAGGGTGACCCGGTTAATGCCTTTATGACGCGACAGCACCGCCAGAACATCTTCCACCATCGCCTGGGCCAGCGCTCGACGCTCGGAGGGACGCAACAACCCGGCCAGGCGCGACTTGGCCCGGACCAGATCTTTCAGGGGGACCAGTGCCTGTGCCATCGCTATGACGCCTCGCCCAAGTGCAGGGTGAAGCGCGCCAGGCGTGCCTTGTCTGCCCTGTTTTTCATCACCGTGGATGTGACTGCCACCTCAACCCCGAGCTTGCCTATGTCGTCCGCCAGTGTAGCGTCACTGTCGTCGATAACAAAATAGTCCAAAAGTCCCGGGTAGCGGGCACAGTAATGCCGGGCAACGCCCAGCGCCGTGACCGGCACCCCCAACTCAGCCATCATTTTGGCGGCGGGCCCTTTGATAGCCAGGCCGGCCACAATCGGCGATACCAGTACCACCGGCGCCGGGTTATCCCGCAGCGCCAGCCACAAACCCGGCAACTGTAATATCGGATCGACACTGACAAAGGGATTGGAGGGACAGATCACCACGCTGGAAAATGCATTGTCCTGCAGCAGGCGCATGGTGTTGCGATTGGGCCGCGCCGCCGATATCCCCTCGAAACTGAATCCGCTTACCTTCGGTTCGCACCGCTCACGCACGAAATAATGTTGGAAGCTCAGGTTTTCTCCGGCGCAGTGCACGGTGGTACGCACCGGCTCTTCGGTCATCGGATGCACATGCGTCTGCACACCCAACTGCTGCGCCAGGCCAGTGGTGACTTCCCCCAGGCTTTTACCTTGTTGCAACTGCCGGGTGCGCCACAGGTGAGTGGCCATATCCTTGTCACCCAGTCGAAACCATGTCTCACCGCCCAGGCGCTCCAGGGCCTCCATAGTCTGCCAGGTCTCACCCGCCTGGCCCCAGCCAAGCTCTTCATTGGCCATTCCGGAAAGTGTATATAACAGGGTGTCTATGTCGGGACTGATATGCAGGCCCATATGCTCGAAATCGTCGCCAGTGTTGACCAGCACATGCAACTGCCCCGGTGCCAGTTCATCGGCCAGGCCCAGAGCCAGTTTCGCACCGCCCACACCACCGGATAAGGCCAATATACTGCGCTGCGCTGCACTCATCAGCGGAACATGTCCTTGGCCTTGTCTCGAATAAGCCCGCCAGACCCGCCCTCAGCCTGTCGCAGATTCGCCCCGCGTACCAACACCACCGGACAGGCCTGCGCTGCCTGCCCCATCACCAGAGACGCGCCGGCCGCCAGTTCATCCGCTACCGCAGGTTCAGTGACTTCCAGCACATTGCCGAACAGGTCCTGCTCTCCAACCTGGTTGTTTAATGGTGCCAGGCCGGCGGTGCCGATGGCCAGACCCACGGTGCCATTGCGCCAGGCACGGCCCATGCTGTCATTGATGATCACTTGCGGAGCAATTGTGGTCCGCTTGGCCAGAGTCTGTCGCAATGCCTGCGCTGACCGGTCCGAATCTTCAGGCAACAGTAGTACCCGGGGGTCGTCGGGGTTATTGGGAATATTGGATTTGTCTATGCCGGCATTGGCGTGCACATAGCCATTACGGTGTTCGACAATAATCACCCCCGGCCTGACCCGGACCACCGCAGTGCTCTCGCGCAGAATCAGCTCCACCTGTCGAGGGTCTTTATCCGCCTGTGCAGCCAGTGCCAACGCCTCGGGCCCCGCAGTAACGTCCGCCAGGCGCACGTAGCGGCCCTCCGCCTTGGACACGATTTTCTGTGCGATCACCAGCACGTCTCCCTCCTGCAGTGCCAGGCCATTGTCACCGAGAGAATCAATAATCAGCTGTGCAAGATCGTCCCCCGGCCGCACCAGGGGGAAGCCCGCCAGGGGAATAAGCTCCAGTCGGACTGTCATCCAACATCATCCTGCATCAAGCAAGCCGCTGATCTTGATGCCTGCATGGCAATTATATTGCTTATTAATAACAATCAACACCGAGGTCAACGCCTCTGCCGCCGCGGCATTATTGATCATACCCGCGTGAAAACCACGCATGCCGGCCGCCTCTACCAATTTGATAACCTCTTCGCGTGCCGCTTTCTTATTGCCACAGACCAGCACGTCGCATTCCACGCCCTTGCCGTCCTGCAGGTGTGCCGCGGCCACATTCTGGAAGGCGGAGACCACAGCCACTTCCTCGCCCAGTAATTCCTGGGCGATCTGCCCTGCACTGCCCTGCGGTGGCAACTGCACACGAGCGACTTTGGGCGGCACCAGCGGCACAGTCACGTCAATGAGTATTTTGCCCAGTAACTCTGGCTTCACCAATTCCAGGGTACTGGCCTGGTGGCTAAAAGGTACGGTCAAAGTCACAATATCGGCAGCCTGGGCCGCCGCCAGATTCTCCATCGCCTGTACCGTCACCTCACTCACGCCACGCTCGGCCATTACCTCGCGCAGGTCAGCCACCGCGGCTTCGGCTTTCTCCTGCGTGCGCGAACCGATAATGACCTGATAGCCGGCTTCAGCCCAACGCCGGGCCAAACCCGTCCCCAAATCCCCGGTGCCGCCCAGAATGGCCAGCACGGGTAAGCTTTCTGTTGTCATAGATTTTATTCCTGATGAAGTATCGATACGCCGGGGTACAGTATTCGCAACCGTCCCCGGATTGTTTTGAGTCGTTATGGATCAGTACTCTCATAACAATTTCCAGCCTCCCGGAATTCGGTTAGGATAAGCACAGTCCGGGAGTCTGTCGGGTTTTTCCGCAGTAGGATAGTATTAAATCCGATAGACTCCGCGACATTTTATGTGAATCAAAGGCTGACCTCAAGGATGGATGGCGGCGCGCCACGCGCAGCCAGTCTGGCTAGCAGGTACCAGGGGTCAGCACTATAGACAATCCGCTGGATTTTAGCTGTTCAAGCGGTCGGTGCGGCGGTGCTTGTAACCGGAGGCGGTAAGGGTGTATGCGGAGGGGGGGGAGAGAGCAACCCGCCCTCCGCGATGCCGCCACCGCCGGGCGGTGATTCTCACCCAATATCTTGTCCGCGCACAATATCGAGGTATACTTCGGGAAGTTTTTGCAAGCCCAGAGTCAGTGCACAGATAACGCGACGCGCAGCGCCGTAGCGAAGCCAACCCAGAGGTCCAATGCTCAACGCCCAGGCACCATCCAGCGCACTTCAGGCCACCCTCAAACTGGAAGGGCCTGTGCACCTGACCGGCGAGTTGTCCGCCTTGCTCGACGGACGATTACAGTTAGGTGCTACCCAATTATTGGAAGGTCCCCCCGATGGCGGCAAAGTCAGCCTCAAATGCGGTTCGGTGGCGATGTTATCCGTTACCTCCACGGGTGCGCTCGACGGCTCGCTACACGATGCCCAGGTCAGTATTGCGGGAATATCCGGCGACTGCATAACACTTGAATTTGCCGACCCCGCTGGCGCTTGTGCACTCAGTTACCGCAACGCCATCGCTGGCGGATTCAGTAACAGCAGTAGCCCGGCTCTCACCGCGGCCACAGCACAGTACACCGAGTTGCTAGGCATCCTGCAGCAGCAGAGCCTGAGTCAACTGGAGCAGTTGCTGCTGCCGTTTTTCGATGATCTCACCGGCTACCTGGTGGACCTGTCCTCGCGTATCAAGCAACCCAAGTCGGGCGAAAATCTGCACTACAACGCATCCATTATCATGCGGCGCATGGGCCAAAAAATCATCCGCGATATGGTGCAACAAACCCAGGACTACTATCAGGACTTGACACCGGCACAGACCGACGATCAATTATGGCAACACAATATAGAGGATGCGAATGAACTCGACCTGATAGACATTCAGGATTTTGAGGACTTCCTCGCCATTGACCGCATGATCACCCTGGGAGTGGACCTGCACCAGGTACTGCTGGAGGCACTGGTCATCCGGTTGGCAACCCTGATCGATACCGACCCTAACAAGATCAGGCTACCGATGCATGTGCGGCAATTGTGCGGAGTATTTCAACGGGCTCTGACGGCGCAAAAAATACCCAAAGAAGTGCTTCCACATATCTTCGACTACTTTGCCAGGTACTTTATACGCCAGCTGGACGACTACTTCATCGCCCTGAATGCCATCCTGGCGGAGCGCGGGGTGCGCCCCGATGTGGAGCAGGAAATAAGAAGCCATGGCTCATTGCTGGGAGACCAAAAGCACGCGCAAAAGCCCCGGCGCAAAACACCCACTGCCAAACCGGAAGCGGCGGCGCACGATCCCTCACTACATGAGACAGTGCCCGTAGAATCGGGAAAGACCAACCTGGACCAGGTGCACCGGCAACTCGGAGAACAACTCACCGGCGCCATCGGTCACTTCAGCCCCGCGAGCCTTTACCGCTCTGTCATAGATGCCCTCAACTTCAAGCGAGAGGCCGAGGGCCTTGCGGATGGCGAGACACTGGCCAGCGGCACGGCGTTGAGCGGCACCTGGGATGGTGCCACTGTCGCCAGCACGGAGGTCGATCAGGACAGCCTCGCCGATGCCCATACCATCGCTCAAGCCCTGGGCACCCTGCAGCGTGACTCACAGGTGCGTGCCGATGTGCAACAGAGCGATTCCCTACGCGAATACCTGGCCAGCAACAAGGATCAAATCGGTAGCCTGCGCAACACCAGCGGGCTCACCGCGGACAGCCTTAACCAGTTAGACATGGTCGATAACCTGTTCGGCACTATCAAATCCCAGCTGGACGTGACCTCCGAACTGAAGCCGGCACTGGGTAACCTGCAAATTCCCCTGGCCAAACTGGCGCTACTGGAACCGCGATTTTTTGTGGATCGCAGCCATGTCGCCCGTACCGTGGTGGACAAGTTGTCGCAGTTGGCCACCTCGGCCAACTTTCCCAATAAGGCGCTGGAGGGCCGAATCAACAACATCGTCGATGAAATCACCTTGGATTACGAGAGCGACAGCTCGGTATTCGATGTAGCGCTGGAGAAAATCGACAAACTGGTCGCACAACAGGAACGCGCCCTGTCACGCAATATAGAGCGGGTGGTGCGCACCCAGGAGGGGCAGGAAAGACTGCAAAAAGCGCGCCAGGCTGTCGCTAAAGTTATCAGTGCCAGGATCAAACCTCCAGCCGCCCCGAGGGTACTTATGGATCTGGTCGAAAGCGGCTGGCGCGATTTGCTGGTATTAACTCACGTCAAGGAAGGGCCGGACAGTTACGCCTGGACAGAACACATAAAAACACTCGATTTACTCTGTCTGTGGTTGAACGAGCAGCAGCAGGGTGACATCGATGAAGACCTGGTCGTGCAGCGCGGCCTGGAGGCCGAGCCACTGATAGACTTGATCGGCCAGCAAATTGCCAACGCGCTGCCCACCAACATTTCCCATGAAATAGTACTGCTGGAGTTGCGCGACATACTGGCAGGCAACAGGGACGTGGTCTGCGCCGAGGTCAGTGCCGAGCTGGCGGATGTGCAACCTGAGCCCGCCGAGGTGCGTGCCAAGATCGAAGACCTGCCGCGTCTGCGCCGCTGGGTAAACCGCGTCGAGCAACTGCAAAAAGACAGTTGGTTGGCCTATCGCGACAAGGATGGCCAGAAACGCCGCATGCAACTTGCGTGGATCAGCGAAGCACGGGATCGTTATATATTCGTCAATGAGCGCGGCCAAAAAATCGCTGACCTGAGCGCCATAAAACTTGCCCGACAACTGAGCCGCGGCGTACAACCACCGGCGCCCGCAGACAAGCTCTCGGTGGTCGACCAGAGTATGTACCACACGCTGGAGCACGTACAAAAAACCCTGAGCTTTGCCCGTAATCATGACTCGTTGACCAAACTAATCAATCGCGAAACCTTCCTGGACCAGATGTCACGGGCCCTGCGTCACACGCAACTCAAACAGTCGCAGCACGCCGTGCTGTACCTGAACATTGACCAGTTCAGCCTGGTCAATGATGTCTACGACCGGGTAAACGGGGACCAGGTGCTGCTCGAATTCGCTAAATTGCTGGCGCAGATGCACGGCAAAAAATCGTCGTCGGCCAGGATTGATGCGGACGAGTTTGCGCTATTGCTGCTGGATCGGCCCATGGAACTGGCGCTGCAGGTAGCCGAGAAGATCCGCCGCGACATTGAGGCCAGTAGCGTGGATATCGACGGTGAGAGCGTCACTTTCACCGTTTCCATCGGGGTTGCGCCTATTCTCGAACACAGCCCCGGAGTGGAAGATGTACTAGATGCTGCCCGCACGGCGATGCATCACGCCAAAGAAGATGGACGCAACCGGGTCGTCGCTTACGAGGAGGAACAGGCCAGGGCCAGCACCTACAAACAGGATAAAGTTCGGACCCGGCAGGACCTGGAAAAAGCACTGGCCACGGAACGGTTTGTACTGCGCGCCCAGCCCATCGTGCAGACCACCGTGGACGGGACGGGGTCCAGTACCCTGCACTTTGAATTGCTGCTGGGCCTGTTGAACAAGGACGGCACGTTGGCATCACCTGTGGAGTTCATCGAGTCCGCGGAACGCTACGGCTTTATGAGTCTGGTGGATCGCTGGGTCGTACGGGAGGCATTCAACTGGATCAGCCAATTGATGGATGCGCAAAAGGTTGTGCCCAACCTGGCTATCAACCTGTCCGGCTCCAGTGTCACCGACGACAGCTTCATGGATTATCTGCTGGAGCAGATATCGGAGTTTGGCGTGGGTACCAGTCGCCTTTGTTTTGAAATAACCGAAACCGGCACCATCTCAAATCTGGTAAAGGCCGCGGACTTTGTTCGCGCCTTCCGCAATATCGGCTGTAAATTCTCCATAGACGATTTTGGCACCGGCCTGGCCAGCCACAATTACCTGCGGGAACTGCCCGTTGACTACGTCAAGATCGATGGCAGTTTTGTCACCGGCATCCATAAAAACCGCAGCGATTACGCCATGGCCCGCTCTATCAACGATCTGGCCCACTTCCTGGGCCAGGAGACCATCGCGGAATCCGTAGAGAACGATGAAATCATCGTAAAGCTCGAAGAAATTGGCGTCGATTACCTGCAGGGCTGGGGTATTGGCAAGCCCAAATTACTGGCGGAGGTCAGTGACCACCTCTCCAGTATCGAGAAGTAACAGACACGTAGTCATTGCCGATCCACTATCGCCGCTACAGTCACGCTGCTTGACCTGGATCAACACCCCTGGGGCGGCATCTTGTTATCGTCTCCCACGGTTAGATGACAAGCTGTGCTCGATATGACAAGTATTCCCCAAGACCTGGTAGCCGCTACCAGCATTGCGCCAGAACATAAGCGGGACATGGATCTGGCGATAAAATATGCCTGCCAGGGGCCGCGCTATACCTCCTACCCCACCGCGCCCCAGTTTCGCCAGGATTTCCCGCTGGACCAGTACAAAGCCTGGCAGGGCAAAGACGGCGACCACAAGCGAGCCCCCCTGTCCCTCTATATACACCTGCCGTTCTGTAACGACATCTGTTATTACTGCGCCTGTAACAAGATCGTCACCCGTGAGCAAGGGGTCGCACGCCAGTACCTGAGTCACCTGGAAACAGAGATTGAGTTGCAGTCACAGTTAGTGGGCGACAAGCGCCCCATTACCCAGATGCACTGGGGTGGTGGTACGCCCACTTACCTGGACCATGCGGAAATCACCGAGCTGATGCATACGCTCGCCAGTCATTTTCGCCTGCTGGACAAGGGCTACCGGGAGTATTCAATAGAGATAGACCCGCGCACCATCGAGAGCAGCACGATAGCACTGCTCAAAGGTGTGGGTTTTAATCGCATCAGTCTGGGCATTCAGGACTTCGATCCACTGGTGCAGAAAGCGGTCAATCGGATCCAGCCCTACAAGGAGGTCGCGCCGCTGGTGGACTGTATCCGCTCCCACGACTTTCGCTCGCTCAGTTTCGACCTGATTTACGGCCTGCCCCATCAGGACCGCTACACCATGAGCGAGACTCTGCGCAAAGTGATTGCCCTGCGACCCGATCGCATTGCCTGTTACAACTATGCCCACCTGCCCGAACGGTTCAGCAGCCAGCGCGCCATCGACCGCCTGACCCTGCCCGAGCCGCAAGAAAAACTACTGTTACAGCAGATAATCAGCCATGCCCTGCAGGATGCGGGCTACCTGCACATTGGCATGGATCACTATGTCCTGCCAGACGACGAACTGGCCCTGGCTCAACGGGAGGGCCGTTTGCAACGCAACTTCCAGGGCTACTCGCTGCATATGGCGGACGACTTGCTGGGACTGGGGGTATCGGCCATCAGCCAGATTGGCGATTTCTACCTGCAAAACGAGCGGGGGCTGGACGCCTACTACGAAATGATCGACCAGGGCCAATTGCCCTCTACCCGTGGCTGTAAGGTCAGCAGTGAGGACAGGCTGCGGCGTCATATCATCATGGGGCTGATTTCGGAGCTGAAGCTGGATATTGCCGAGTGCAACCGCCAGTTCGGCATAGACTTCACAACGAAGTTTGGTGACGAACTCAAAGCGCTGCGCCCCATGGAGCAGGACGGGCTACTGGACATCAGCGAGGAAGAGATCAGCGTCAATCACCGTGGCAGGCCATTCCTGCGTAATATCTGCATGCCCTTCGATGCCTACCTGGACGATCATCGCGGCGACCAGCCGCCACCCAGGTTTTCCGCAACAATTTAAGGGTATAAAAACAGATTAGAGCCCGCCGGCAATTTGGATTATACTTGCTCCCTGTGTGTCGCCATGGAAGCAACTATGACAATTCATCTTGCGGATGCCGGGGGGAGTGGTACGCTCGCGCCCTGCCCCCACGATTATCAGGTCAACTGCGGCAACTGCAGGCTTAACGGCATCTGTCTTCCACTGGCTCTGGAAAGCGGTGATATCCAGCAACTGGATGACATTATCCAGCGCAGTAAGCCCCTACAGAAGTCCCAGCATTTGTACCGCGAAGGGGATGGCTTCCAGTCCGTGTACGCCGTGCGCTCGGGCACCCTGAAGGCCTACAAAACCACCGACGACGGCAGGGAACAGGTTACCGGGTTCTACTTCCCGGGTGAGATAGTGGGCATGGACGGCATCAGCAACAATTCGCACGCTTCCTCAGCGAAGGCACTGGAAACCGCCGCCGTGTGTGAAATTCCCTTTACTTCGCTGGAGAAACTGAGCTCGTTGATGCCCAACCTGCAGCGACATTTCTTTCAGCTAATGAGCCGCGAAATCACCGAAGACCAGCAACTTATCACTCTGTTGAGTAAAAATTCCGCCGACGAGCGCGTGGCGGCCCTGATGCTCAGCATTTCCACCCGCAATGCCAGACGCAAGCTCAGTTCCACCCAGTTTCGCCTGCCGATGTCCCGGGTGGATATCGGAAACTACCTGGGCCTGACAGTAGAAACCGTCAGTCGGGTGTTCAGCCGCATGCAGAAAATGGATATACTGCGGGTGGACAACAAGGAAATTCAAATACTGGACGTCCATGGCTTACAATCCATGGCGAATCTCGGCAGCTGATTTCTCACTATCGCGTCATACCAACAGCTGGTCCTTGATTCGCGTCAAGGCTGTACACAGTGAAAAAACACAATGCCTTTGCAAAATAAATGTAGTTGCTCCGGGGAGAACAGAACCTAATGATTCAACATACCTTTGGCTTATTGGTCAGGCCCAGCGCCCAATGGAAAGCTGTCGCCGATCTTCCCCAGAGCTCATTCAAGACCCTTGTCCTGTATCCTTGCTTTTTAGCCATTCTGCCGGCCGTTGCCTGGTATTACGGTACCAGCCAGGTGGGCTGGACTGTAGGCGCCCACGGTGAAACCATCAAGCTTACGGCGCAGAGTGCCAGGCAGATCTGCATCCTGTTCTACCTGACAATGGTCGCCTGTATCGCCGTAATCGGCTGGTTTATCCACTGGATGGCCGATACCTACGGCGCCGAATCCACGCCGGCCAAGGGGATTGTCATTGCCGGCCTCACCGCCACCCCCCTGTTCATCGCCGGCCTGGTGGGCTTCTACCCGCTACTATGGGTAGATCTGCTGGTAGGTGTCGGCGCCATAAGCTGGTCTGTATACCTGATGTACCTGGGCATTCCCATCGTGATGAAAATTCCCGAGGAACGGGGTTTTCTGTTCGCCAGCGCGGTACTGGCCATCTCGATGGTCATCATGATTTGCCTGATGGTTGGCTCGGTGATCGTCTGGGACTTCGGTGCCGCTCCGGTATTTACCGATTAACCGGCCGCTGTGGAACATTGGCCTTTATCCAATTTGGAATCTATAACTGGAATTGAACCATGAGTGAGCTTAACTCTGCACTGGAACACCCCACATACAACTACAAGGTGGTGCGCCAGTTTGCTGTAATGACTGTTGTCTGGGGCGTCATCGGCATGCTGGTGGGTGTGCTTATCGCTGCCCAGTTAGCCTGGCCCGAACTGAACCCCGGTGTGCCCTGGCTGCACTTTGGTCGCCTGCGCCCGCTGCACACCAACGCGGTGATCTTCGCGTTTGGCGGCTGCGCCCTGTTTGCCACGTCCTACTACATTGTGCAGCGCACCTGCCAGGTGCGCCTCATCTCCGACAAACTGGCCGCCATCCACTTTTGGGGCTGGCAGTTGGTCATTGTGGGGGCGGTAATCACCCTGCCCATGGGGTTGACCAGCAGCAAGGAATACGCTGAACTGGAGTGGCCCATCGACATCCTCATTACCGTGGTCTGGGTGATCTATGCCATCGTGTTCTTTGGCACCATCGCCAAACGCAAGACGTCACATATCTATGTGGCCAACTGGTTCATGGGCTCATTTATCCTCGCCGTGGCGATGCTGCATATCATCAATAGTCTGGCGATTCCGGTCGGCATGTTTAAGTCTTACTCTATCTACGCGGGCACGGTAGACGCGATGGTGCAGTGGTGGTACGGCCACAATGCCGTGGGATTTTTCCTCACCGCCGGCTTTCTGGGCATGATGTACTATTTTGTGCCCAAGCAGGCGGGTCGCCCGGTTTACTCCTACCGCCTGAGTATCGTGCATTTCTGGTCGCTGGTAGCGGTGTACATCTGGGCCGGACCGCACCACCTGCATTACACCGCCCTGCCCGACTGGGCCCAGAGCCTGGGTATGGCCATGTCTCTCATCCTGCTGGCCCCCTCCTGGGGTGGCATGATCAATGGCATGATGACCCTGTCCGGCGCCTGGGACAAGTTGCGTACAGACCCTATCCTGCGCTTCCTGGTGGTGAGCCTGTCTTTCTACGGCATGTCGACTTTTGAAGGTCCGATGATGGCGATCAAGACCGTAAACGCCCTGTCACATTATACTGACTGGACCATTGGCCACGTGCACTCCGGTGCGCTGGGCTGGGTGGCGATGATTTCTATCGGCTCCCTGTATCACCTGTTCCCCATCCTGTTTGGCAAGGAGAGAATGTACAGCATCAGCCTGATCAACGCCCATTTCTGGATGGCCACCATCGGCACCGTGCTTTACATTGTCGCTCTGTGGGTCAACGGCATCATGCAGGGTCTGATGTGGCGCGCCTACAACCAGGACGGCACCCTGACCTACACTTTTGTAGAGTCGGTGGCAGCCAGCTATCCCGGCTATGTGGTACGGGTGATCGGCGGCGGGATTTTCTTCTGCGGCATGCTGCTTATGGCCTACAACGTGTACATGACCAGCCGCAAAGATGTTGAACCACAACCGGCCCCGGCCGCGGCAAGCGCAGCGTAAGGAGCAGACCATGAAACATGAAGTCATTGAAACAAATATTGGCCTGATGATTATCCTGACTATCGTCGCGCTCAGTTTTGGCACTCTGGTGGAACTGGTACCCCTGATGTTCGCCAAGGAGACCCACGAGCCGATTGCCGGTCTCAAACCGCTACCCGCGCTGGAACTGGAAGGTCGCGATATCTATATTCGCGAGGGCTGTAACACCTGCCACTCGCAGATGATTCGCCCCCTGCGTGCCGAGACCGAGCGCTATGGGCACTACTCTGTCGCCGGTGAGTTTGTCTATAACCACCCCTTCCTGTGGGGTTCCAAACGCACCGGGCCCGACCTGGCACGCGTCGGCAAGCGTTACAGCGACGACTGGCACCGCGCACACCTGTACAACCCCAGGGATGTGGTGCCAGAATCCAATATGCCGGACTTTCCCTGGTTGTTTGAGGATGAGGTCGACGGCGAGAAAACCGGCGGTAAAATGGCCGCCTTACGCAAGGTTGGCGTGCCCTACACCGACGAGGATATCGCCGGCGCCAGTGCCGCGGTTGCCGACAAGAAAGAAATCGACGCCCTGGTTGCCTACCTGCAACAACTGGGTACCCTGCTGCAATCGAGGCGCTAGGTGGACATGGATATTAACGACCTGCGAGGTCTCAGCACACTGTTTCTCATGGTGTCATTTATCGGCTTGTGCTTCTGGGCCTACAGCAGGAAACGCAAAAATACTTTTGATGAAGCCGCCAACCTGCCATTCGCAGAAGCAGATGCAGAGCTGAATCAACGCACCGTGCAGGAGGAAATACAGAATGACTAGTTTCTGGAGCATGTGGATCATTGTTCTCACCACCATCTCTTTTGTGGGGATTATATGGGTCCTGTTTGCCAACCGTAAACGCGAGCAACAATCTACAGACGAAACCACAGGCCATGAGTACGACGGCATCCAGGAGCTCGACAACCCCCTGCCCGCCTGGTGGTTTTACATGTTTGTCATCACCATTGTCTGGGCTATAGGCTATTTGATCCTGTACCCCGGCATGGGCAATTTCCCGGGCGTTTTGGGCTGGACCCAGATCGGACAGCACGACCGGGAAGTAGCCGCTTCCGACGCAAAATACCGCGACATGCGTGACCGCTACATGGCGCTGTCGATTGAAGAAATAGCCACCGACCCCGCGGTGCGTAAAATGGGCATGCGCATGTTCGGCAATAATTGCGCCCAGTGCCACGGCGCGGATGCCAAAGGTAGTTATGGCTTTCCCAACCTGACCGACGGGGACTGGCTGTACGGCGGCTCCCCGGATGAAATCAAGGCCAGCATCACCAATGGCCGCCAGGGGACCATGCCGGCCTGGGGCGATATTATTGGTGACCAGGGCGTGACTGATGTCACCGCGTACGTTCTTTCGGTCAATGGCCGTGAAGCCGAGCCAGCACAAGTCACCGCTGGAGAGAAAGTTTTTCAGACTTACTGTATGGCCTGTCACGGTGCGGATGCCACCGGCAATCCGGCTATGGGCGCACCCAACCTGGCTAACGGCATCTGGCTCTATGGCGGCAATGTAGAGCAGATCAGCCACAGTGTGCGCGCCGGCCGCACCGGTGTCATGCCCGCACACAACAACACGCTGAGCGAGGATAAAATCCATATACTCACGGCTTATGTTTACGGCTTAAACCAGTAATATCGGCTGGGGACGCCTCTCGTTTACCCCGGGAATGCCAGGGATGGTATTCCCATGACCGCAGGCCTGGCGTACCCCGTTTCGCATATTGTGGCATTCAGGAGCTCCCTGCGGGCGAGCCGCAATATGAGTAACGAAGTACGCTATCACACCATGGAACAGGGCTATGTCTGATCAGGATCTCATTGATCTCCAGGAAGTCGCGCCTGCCGAGGTCGGCGAAATCGACCTCTACCAGCGCCGCGAGAAAATATACACCCGTAAAATCGAGGGCTATTTCCAGCGAATACGCCTGTATACCGGCTGGCCGCTACTGCTGGGCTATCTATTTCTACCCTGGATTTCCTGGGATAGGCGCCAGGCGGTATTGTTCGACCTGCCCGCCCGCAAATTTAACATCCTGGGCCTGACGTTCTGGCCGCAGGATTTCCCCATGCTGGCTTTCCTGCTGATTATCGCCGCCTTTTTGCTGTTCGCAGTCACAACATTTGCAGGCCGCGTCTGGTGCGGTTACACCTGCCCACAGACGGTATGGACCAGTATTTTCATGTGGCTGGAACAAAAAACTGAGGGTAGCCGCAACCAGCGCGTACGACTGGACAAAGCACCCTGGTCACTGGAGAAAGTCTCGAGAAAAATCGCCAAACACGGTTCCTGGTTATTCATCGGTTTTATCACGGGGCTGACTTTCGTTGGCTATTTTTATCCCATCAGGCAGCTTGTTCCCGATCTCGCCACGCTGGATATCAGCGGCTGGCCCCTGTTCTGGATATTTTTCTTCACCTTCGCCACCTATATCAACGCCGGCTGGATGCGCGAGCAGGTGTGTAAGTACATGTGTCCCTATGCCCGCTTCCAGTCCGTCATGTTCGATCACGATACGTTAATTGTCTCCTACGACAAAGGCCGGGGAGATCCGCGTGGTTCACGCAAACGCAACGTCGATTACATGGACCTGGGGCTGGGCGAATGCGTCGATTGCGAACTCTGCGTACAAGTCTGCCCCACGGGTATCGACATTCGCAATGGCCTGCAATATGAATGTATCGGCTGTGCCCTGTGCGTGGACGCCTGTAATTCTGTAATGGACAAGATGAATTACCCCCGGGGACTGATCCGCTACACCAGCGAACATGAACTGGACGGCGGCACCACCCACTGGCTGCGCCCACGTATCGTCGGCTATGTGATTGTCCTGTGTATTATGACAGGTGTATTCTTGTACAACATGTTCAGTCGCATTCCGCTGGAACTGACTGCTATCCGTGATCGCAATCAGCTGTATATCACCACCGACAGCGGCGCCATCGACAATATCTATACCCTGCGATTAGCGAACATGGACCGCGACAAGCACGAATTCGTAATCACTATCTCTGGTATAGAAGGTGCCGGCATCATCGGTGAGACCGCACATACCCTCGACGGTGGTGAAGTGCGCTCTATCAGTATTCGGGTGCGGGCAGAGCCCGCAATGCTCGACAAGCCCAGCACGGAGCTCGATTTCAACGTGGCGGCCACAGACAGGCCCTCTTTTCGCATAACCAGTGAATCACGTTTCATGAAGCCTCTGTGATGAACAGGCCACTGCCCGACGCAGACACGCTACCGTGGTACCGGCAATTCTGGCCCTGGTTCCTGATCATGTTACCAGCCAGCGTGGTGGTCGCGGGGCTATTCACCCTGTACATCGCCAATCGTGGCGCTGATGACCTGGTAGTGGACGATTACTACAAAGACGGCCTGGCTATAAACCGCCAGTTGGAAAAGAAGCAGCGAGCCATAGATCAAGGCATTACCGCACGGTTGCAATTCACCGGGCAGACCGTAAGCGTACAGACCCCCCAATCCGTCATTGCCGGTGAACTGCACCTGCTCATGTCTCACCCACTGGAAGCCGACCGCGACTTCGATGTCGCCCTCAGCCGCATCAGTGAGGGACTTTATCGCGGTAGCCTGGCGCAACCGATCGCCCCTCGCTGGCACTGGACATTACGGTTGCAGGCACCTGATGGCTGGCGCCTGGACGGGGCAGTGCACGCCGCCGATATTGGCAATGACGCCATCGACTGAGTCCCCACCCGCCGACGCAGCGCAGCTGTGCTATCACTGTGGTGAGCAAGTACCTGCGGGGGTAACGCTGGCCATCGACATCGGTGGCCAGCCCCGCCCCATGTGTTGCCCCGGTTGCCGCGCGGTGGCGGGACTGATCTCCGCCAATGGTCTGGACAACTTCTACCAGCAGCGCACCGCCTTCAACGAACGACCTCAACAACAGGATTCGACGACACTTGAACAGTATCTGATCTACGATGACCCGGAACTGGCCGCCGGTTTCACTGTTGTCGATGATACGGGTATGCGCAGTGCCAGTTTACTGCTGGGCGGCATAACCTGCGCCGCCTGCACCTGGCTGATCGAGCAATCCATGTCCCGTTTGCCGGGGGTCGACCGGGCTCTGGTAAACCTGCAACAATCGAGACTGGATATTCACTTCGATCCCGTCAAACTCCCCCTCAGTGAGATCTTCGCGCGGGTGGAGCAACTGGGTTATCGCCCCCGCCCCTTCCAGACCAGCACCGCACGCCTACAAATGGCCCAGGAATACCGTACGGAATTACGGCGCCTTGCGGTCGCGGGACTGGGTATGATGCAGGTGGGCATGTTTGCCATCGCCCTGCATGCGGGGGATATTCAGGGCATCGATGTCCGCTACCAGGGCCTGCTGCGCTGGGTCAGCCTGCTGGTCGCCAGTTTTATCGTAGTCTATAGCGCTCGGCCATTTTTTAGCACCGCCTGGCGCCACCTGAAAGTCGGCGCCCTGGTCATGGATCTCCCCGTTGCCCTGGCCATCGGCCTGGCCTGGCTGGCCAGCGCCTGGGCCACTATTAGCGGCACCGGCCAGGTCTACTTTGATTCCGTGGTGATGTTTACCTTCTTCCTGTTGCTGGGCCGTTTTCTGGAGCACCGGGTGCGCCAGCGCCACGCCCTCACCTGGTTCGACGCTGAGAGCACCCTGCCCGGCGTGGTCGCCACGAGGCGCGATGGGCAGTGGGTCACGGCGCCACGAACCCAGTTGCACGGAGGAGAGACCGTCCTGGTAAAAGCGGGGGAAACCGTGCCGGTGGATGCGCAGATCGTAGATGGCAGCAGCGCGGTACAAGAAGACACCTTCAACGGTGAACACCTGCCGCGTGAGGTGAGAGCCGGCGACACTATCTATGCCGGCACCGTCAACGTCGAGGGCGCACTGCAAGCGAAGGTACTGGGCAGCTACCGGGAAAGTCGCCTGGCGGCCCTGCAGCGCTCGGTGGAAGTGGCCCAGACGGAGAAGCCTCGACTGGCCAAACTGGCGGATCGCATCGCCTCCTGGTTCGTGGCGGGCATACTGCTGGTAACCATGCTCACCGCCGTAGTATGGAATCAGTTGGCGCCGGAGCAGGCTTTCTGGGTCACCCTGTCAGTGCTGGTCATCAGCTGCCCCTGCGCCCTGGCCCTGGCAACACCCGCCGCCCTCACCAGCGCCGCTAGCGCCCTGCGTGCGAGCGGTGTTATCGTGCGTGGCGAGAATGCGCTGGACTCCTTGTCACGCACCACGCACCTGCTATTCGACAAGACCGGCACGCTGACCGAGGGCTCACTGACCATCGCCGATGTACGCCCACTGGGTGACATGAGTGCAGAGGACTTGCTGGCCATGGGCGGCGCCCTGCAGCACTACTCCAGCCACCCGGTTGCCCGGGCTTTTGCGGGAATCACCGGGACCGGCAGATTCGAAGACGTGGACTACCGGGTGGGCGCCGGGCTGGAGGCACGCCAGGATGGTGGCACCTATCGTATGGGCAGTGAGCAGTTCTGTCGGCAACTTGCCGCCGACCTGCCCAAGGCTCCGGACGACCCACTCTACTGGATAGCCCTGTGCCGCGAGGGTTCACCCCTGGCCTGGATCGGACTCAACGACCGCACCAGAATCGAGGCCGCAGATGTCATCGCCAGCGCACAGCGGGCCGGTTTGCAGGTGGAATTGCTGAGCGGGGACAGTTCGGCCCAGGGGCCACTACTAGCGCGCTCTCTGGGGATAAGCACCGTAAACCACGGCCTGACGCCACAGCAAAAAATGGCCCATGTGCGTCAGTTACAGGCTGAGGGCGCGGTAGTGGCCATGGTCGGGGACGGCCTCAACGATGCGCCCGTACTGAGCCTGGCTGATGCCTCCTTCGCGGTAACCGGCGCCACAGACCTGGCGCGTACCCAGGCCGACTTTGTCATCGTCGGCGGTGACCTGCACGCGGTCACCGATACCTGGCGCAAAGCGCGGCAGTGTCGGCGCATCATCGGCCAAAACTTTGCCTGGGCGCTGGGCTACAACATCTGTGCAATTCCGCTGGCGGCCATGGGTTATATTCCACCCTGGGCGGCGGCTATCGGCATGTCGTTGAGTTCACTGCTGGTAGTTGCCAATTCACTGCGGTTAAATAGAAAATCCTCACCCTCCCAGGGACACATTGGACGTGGATAGTCTTTACCTGTTGATTCCCATCGCTCTGGTATTCTGCGCAATTGCCATCAAGCTGTTGCTGTGGGCGATAAACAACGGTCAGTACGACGATCTGGACAAGGAGGCCTGGCGCATCCTGGCCGAAGACGACCCGGTACCTCCCGCACCAGCGGAGAATGGGGGCGCGCAGCAACAGGAGAGCAAAAAGCCTTGATTGATCCGGCACTGGTGGCCAGCGCGTTTGCCCTGGGCCTGGCGGGGGCTGGCCACTGCCTGGGCATGTGCGGTGGCATTGCAGCCGCACTCAACCTCGGCGGTCAGCGCTCCAGGATCGTCACCCTGTCTTACCACAGTGGTCGCATCAGCAGTTACACGCTGCTCGGAGGGTTGCTTGGCCTGGCCGCAGACAGCATTGATATCGCCGCATGGACCATGGGTCTGCGCTACCTGGCGGGTCTGCTGCTGATAGGCATGGGCCTTTATATCGCTGATTGGTGGCGCGGTATGGCATTGCTGGAGCGTGCCGGTACCCGGTTGTGGCAACCGGTACAACGCCTGTCCTCCCGCTGCTTGCCGGTGCGTCGCTGGCCCCAGGGGTTTGCCCTGGGTCTCTGTTGGGGCCTGATGCCCTGCGGTCTAATTTACAGCAGCCTGGCCTGGGCGGCCACGGCCCAGAACGCAGCCACCTCGGCACTGATGATGTTCCTGTTCGGGCTGGGCACGCTGCCGGCCATGCTCGCCACCAGCCTGGGGGCCGGTCGGTTACAGGCCTTCCTGCGACGGCGCGGCTTGAAACTGGTGATCGCCGTGCTGTTGATTGCCTCGGGAGTGTGGACTGTGTATCTCACCATCGCCCATGGGAGCCACCTGCAGCATGGAGGGCAAGGTGCGCATCAACAGATGGACCACTCCGGGATGGATCACTAGTGTAGTGCATCGACCACACTGATCCGAGCCGAGCAATAAAAAAAACCCCGCTAGAAACTAGCGGGGTCAAGCACCATAGGGTCGTAGGTGAGCCGACCAAATGGGGTATTAGAACTTGTAGGCGATACCTATGTTGTAAACCCACGGATCGAGGTCCACATCGAACTTGACCTTGGCAACAGTGGCGCCGTCAACCTTGGCGTCGATTTTGGCGGTGGTATCGATATCGATATACCAGACGGCCATGTTGAACGCCCAGTGATCATTAAAGGGAATATCCACGCCAACCTGGCCGGCGAAACCCCAGGAATCATCCAGGCTCAGGTCAGCGCCGTTTACACCCGGGATAAGCGCGCCAAGAGTGTCCTTCAATTCATTGTCAACGTCTTCGTCAAAGAATATGGTGTAGTTCACGCCGGCACCGATATACGGCTGCCAGCCACTTTTACCACCGCGGGGGTACCACTGCACGCTCACGGTCGGAGGCAATTGCTTGGTGGAACCGGCATCCAGGTTCAGGCCCTTGATTGGACCCTGACCGTTAGCACGAATATCGTGTTCGAAGGGTGTCGCAAGCAGTATCTCGACAGCAAAATTGTTCGTTATCATGTAAGCGGGAATGATACCCAACTGGGTGTCATCGTCTACATCCGCCTGAAGGGTTATGGCCCCGGGAATACCAATTTCATCGCCCGGCAGCTTGATATCGTCACTGTCTGTATCGGGGTCTACCGTGGTCGCACCGAGCCGTACAATCCAGGCACCCTTCTCGTGGGCCTGGGTCATTACACTACCACTCACCATGGCGACTACCAGTGCCATCATCAACGCTTTCTTCATTGCTCTACTCCTCCGTTCTGCATCAAAAGCATAGCCCCACAACACCACTTGTTGCGTATGATAAAAGCGGGTGTGGTAGTGTACATTGATGTTGATCAAGATAGTGCACATGACTCGGTACATGGTATTGGCACTATTACACAAATTTATCTTTTTACATGTTATTCAATGAGTTAGTTTGCGACAGGATGCCATCTGACAACGCTATCAGAGCCGTTCACACCATAGGCCCGGACGTGAAAAATGAATAGTTACTCTTGATCGACGGTGAATTAAACTCTGGCCGATGACTTTTCCCCGTTCCGCACTTTACTGCATCGGTCTTTTGTTGCTCTGCTTGCTGGGCGTCGGCATCTATTGCTATCAAAACCTGCCGTTGCTGGCGGCGCAGCAGGCCAAGCGATACCTGCTGGAGTACGGTGTGCAGGATATCGACTTTGAGGGCTTTGACGTATCCGTTAACCATTTCAGCGCGGCAAGGCTCTGGCTGCGCGGTGCGCGCGATGGCCTGGCATTTGAGGCCACGCTGTCATCACTTGAGATCGACTATGACTGGCGTATGCTGTTGACCGGTCGGCTGCAATCCGTCGTTCTGTCTAATCTGGATATTGTGCTGGAGGAAACCGCAGTCAGCACAGAACCGCCAGCCACCACAGTGGGCGTAGAGGGCCTACTACCCCAACCGCTGATTGCGCAGCTGCCGTTGCAGTCGTTAAAAATCAACAAATGGCGCCTGGACTATCGGTCGCCTGAATTGCCGTTGATCGCCGCAACGGGCAATTTGCTGATTGAGAAGAAGGGGCTGCGCCTGCATGTGAAAACAGCCTATCTGGACAGCCAGATCACGGCCGAGCTATGGACTGGTGAACAACAGCAATCACTGGGCGCAAAGATTTTGCTGCGCGACAGTGCAACCGATATCATGGAACTGACGGCGCAACTGCTGCGTGTAGCGCCTGATGAGTGGCAATGGAGCCTGGGCGGAGAGTTGGGATATGGTCCAACTCTGGCATGGCTACACCGACTTGACCTGGAAACGGAGTTACCGCTGGATATCCCTGCACTTGAGGGTCTGATATTACGAGGAAACAGTCAATTCAGTGCACAAATCAAACATCCGGATGTATTGCAAATCTCATCTGTGACAGGCCAGTCCATGCTGGAGCAGTTCAACGCTACTGTCAGCGTAGACAGCGCCATTACACAATTGGATTACCTCGCCACCATAAAAGGCCTTGCTGGTAACCTGGATATCACGCTTAAACTTGACGCCGGAGTCTTCGAACTTCTGGTCGCGCCTACTGAGTTAACCGGCCACGTCTGGACTCAGTTTGTGTCACTGCCGCAAGATACCCTGCACTGGTTGCGCTGGGACAAAACAACACCGTTGCGCTGGCAAAACCCCGGGCAGGTAAAAATTAATACTGCCAGTGAAAACGGCTGGTCTTTGCAACTGCGTGACAACCTGCTGGTACTGGGCAACAAGGACAGCCAGCTACGCTGGGAAGCCCTGGATCTGGATGTAGTTATTTACCCTGGGGAGCAGTTGCAACTTGGCATCCAAATCAACACCAGCATCAAGACCCGGCTGCGTAAGCAGCAACTACCGCAGATGGAACTATCGTTTAAGCAGCAGGGCTCATTTGAGCAAAGCGAATTCAGTGTCCTGCTGGGTGACACCGCACAAAGCATCAGTATGACCTTACAGGGTAACGTGAACCTGAATACAGGCAGTGGGAAATATAGCCTCAACGCGCGCAGCCTGGATCTTGCCTACGCGACCAGTACCGCACTACCACTGCTACAAAAGTTTGACTTGCTACAACAAGACATCGAGGTACTGAGCGGGACTATAAGTTTTAGCAGTGAATTGAAAACCCAGAATTTTGACGTCACAACCTGGCAACAGCAAGCTAAACTTGATATCCATAACCTGTCCGGCAGCTATAATGAATACAGCTTTGGAGGAGTGGCACTGGCTGCCAACTGGAGCGGCATTGAGCGGTGGCAAACGCAACAGCCAGTCGAGTTTTCCATGGCAAAGCTGAACGTGGGTTTTGACCTTATAGATATACAGGCACGGCTGGATATGCCACAAGCCACGCCTATCACCCAACCGGTGGTAAACATTGAGCAATTCTCCACCGGCATGTTTGGTGGACGGCTCTACCTGCCCGAGCCTCACCAATGGGATTTTGGCGCCGAGACCAACCAGTTCACACTGCGCGCCGAAAAATGGCTGCTGGCGGATCTCGTCGCACTACAGCAGGATCAGGATATTCAGGCACTGGGGGTACTGGAAGGGGAGTTGCCGGTAACAATGACAACTGGCCGCATCATTATAGAAAAAGGCTATTTGCGGGCATTGCCACCGGGGGGCAGCATTCGTTACGTTGCCAACGAGGCCAGTCAGGCACTGGCTGCCAGCAGCCCGGAACTGGGGCTGGCACTGGACCTGCTCAGCGATTTCCAGTATCAGGTTTTAAGTAGCGAGGTGGAGTTGGACAAGGAGGGCAACCTGCTACTGGGACTTTCCCTCTCGGGTAAAAACCCCGCCCAGTATGAGGGGCGGCCAATCAACTTCAATATAAATCTTGAACAAAACCTCGATCCTTTGTTACAAAGTCTGCGACTAAGTGATAAGTTAGTGGAGAAAATAGAGGGTCGTCTGCACTGAACTTTATGGTGTCTTTTGACTCAAAGAAACAAAGCTGATCAAGGGGGTTCTAATGCGAATATTGGTTTGTTCATGTCTGCTGTTAATGTCGATAGCCTGTACGCCCACGGTGCAGGTAAAAGCGCCGGAAGAGCCGATTACTATTAACCTCAACGTGAAAATAGAACACGAGATACGGGTCAAGGTCGATAAAGAGCTTGATGACTTGTTTGCCGAAGACAGCGACCTTTTCTAGGAGAATCACATGATGACTTTCAAAAAAACTTCACAGAAAGCCCTGGGTACCCTGGCACTGTCGCTGTTGATGGCCCTGCCCGCTTTTGCGCTGGACCTCGGCGAGGCAAAATCCGGAGGGCTGGTAGGGGAAACCAGCAGCGGTTATATTGCTGCGGTAAAGCCATCAGGCGAAGTGGATAAGCTGGTGGCAAGCATTAACAGCCAGCGCAAGGCCCATTACCAGAAGATCGCCAAGAAGAACGGCATCAGCCTGCAGGCCGTGGAGGTCCGCGCAGGCCAGAAAGCGCTGGGGAAAACTCCCGCTGGCGAATACATTAACTCCGGCGGCGGCTGGAAAAAGAAATAGCAACCAACTTCCCCCAAAATCACAGGGCGTGACCGCGGTCTTCACGGGGAACTATATTTAATTCCCGGAAGTAACTACCTGTTGGTGTCTCGCACTCGCCTGAGACCTTTTCAACAGGCCGCTAGCTCAATTCAATCCAGCGCAACATGCCGCCGGAAATATTGGCAACATTGGTGATGCCCGCTTCTTGTAAAATGTTCACCGCCATCGCAGATCGACGTCCAGACCGGCAAAGGCAGACCACCGGCTTATCCGTTGGTACTTCATCAATCGCATCACGCAACTGTGTCAGTGGCAGTACTTGCGTGTTTTCCAGCCTGTCAACAGAATTTTCCAACTCCGCAGCTTCGCGAACATCCAATATATGGACTTTATCCCGGTGGGAAATCACCCACTCGACTTCAACCTCGGGAACGCCCGAGAAAGTATGATGAACAGGGGCCCAGGTAACCTCAGCCGGCAAGCCGCCCTTTTCTAGCTCACCACTTTTCATATTGGCTGGCACGGCATGATCAATTAGCCTCGGGTGAGGGAGCTGCATCGCATCCATATACCCCACAAAATCCTGCTGGCTGGCGTCACCACCCAGCCGTGTATTAAATGCCTTCTCTTCTGCCACTGTGGTTTTTGTCCGACCGCTGTAGTCGTGTCCGGGGTAGACCTCGCAACTGTCTGGCAAGCCAAATAATTTTTCTCTGACCGAGTGGAACAAAGTCACCGCATTGCCCTGCTGGAAATCGCAACGACCGCAACCGCGAATGAGTAAGGCATCCCCGGTAAAGGCTTTTGCATGATCGGCCATGATAAAGCTTAAACAGCCATCGGTATGTCCCGGTGTCGCGAGTACTTCCAGTCTCTCATTACCCACCTGGATTACATCCCCGTCGACCAGAGGAAGATCGACATTTGACGCACCAATAACTTCAGCACTGGCGACTTTGCACCCCGTCTTCTGCTTTAACAACCAGGCTGCAGTGACATGGTCGGCGTGGCAATGGGTCTCGCAAACGGTTTCCAGTGTCAGCCCCAGTTCAGCTATCAGGGCCAAATCACGCCGTTGCAATTCAAAAACAGGGTCTATGAGTAGTGCTTTTTTAGTTTCCTCACAGCCTATAAGATAGGTGTACGTTGAGGAAGTCAGGTCAAACAGCTGTCTAAAAATCATAATGGTAGTCCGTCATTGGTGAGACTGGATACATACTTTTGATGGTTTGGCCATAAACCGGTGATCGAGACTCAGTGCATTAACAGCCTATACCACCCGCTCCCGTAATGGTACATTTAGCCTTGTCCAATACGAGATGATACTGAACGGGAGCCGTGTTTCTAACACAAAATGATACTGAACTAGCCTGATCTCTGTTCATGATGGAAGGATGAATACCATCATGAATGACAACGACATCAAAACACTGCCGCAGGTGCGCGGCTTTCTCGACGGTACCCGGGCGGTTGAATTCTCCATGCATACCAAGTCTGAACGGTATGATTTTGTACGCCGCACCCTCATCCGGCTTGCCTATCACACCTTGTCGAAGCCCGATAAAGGGATGGTGCTCAGCTTTCTGGTCCATGTTAGTGGCTATTCACGGATACAAGTGAAGCGGCTTGTCAAAACCTGGTTAAAGCACGGACAACTACGACCCAATACCAGCGCGGGTAATGGTTTTACCCGCAAGTACACGGATGCCGATCGACGACTTTTGGCCGAATTAGATGAACTGCATGAGACACTCTCGGGACAAGCCACTAAAAAGCTCTGTGAGCGCGCCTGGCGGCTGTTTGATCTCCCGGCCTATCAACGCCTGGCCGGCATCTCGGTATCACACCTTTACAATCTGAGACATTCCAGCACTTACCAGCGGGCGCGTCGCAAGTTTGAAAAAACACGATCGAAAAACTCCCCTATTGGTGAACGCAGAAAGCCTCAACCGGATGGTCAGCCCGGTTATATTCGAGTCGATACCGTCCACCAAGGTGATCAGGACGGCGTCAAAGGACTCTATCATATCAATGCCGTTGACGAGGTTACCCAATTTGATATCGTTTGTGCAGTTGAAAAAATCTCCGAACGTTACCTGATTCCGGTACTCGAACAGCTACTGGATCAATTCCCCTTTATCATTGTCGGCTTTCATGCAGATAATGGCTCTGAGTACATCAATCAGCATGTGGTTAAGCTGCTCAAGAAGCTGCTGATTGAACTAACAAAATCTCGCGCCAGGCATTCCAATGACAATGCCCTGGTCGAATCAAAGAATGGCTCTATTGTCAGAAAACATTTGGGATATAGCCACATCCAGCAGCACTGGGCACCGTTAGTGGATCAGTTT
>QNFR01000025.1 GCA_003646405.1 Gammaproteobacteria bacterium | reverse complement strand
GGCGGGCCACAACCACACCCTCTCCCAAGTAAGCCCGTACTAATATATTTACCCCGGGGACCAAATAGGGACCATCGGGGGACCAACTTGAAAATTCTCAAAATTCCCCACCTGAATTTATGATCTTTAGCTCGACAAATTTGATGAGTAAAAATAACCGCGAGACCACCCCATTTCTCCCCTATCTGGCCTCATATTTTTCTACTCATCTCACTCCAAATGAGCCAAAGTGTTCGCCACAGTTCCAGAGGAAATCGATAAAGTTCGGAACTTACCGACAGCCTTCGTTCTGGATACCTTCGAGGCTGGAATGAAAAAGGTAGTACCGACACGGTTCCCCCAGCTGTGAAAGAGATGGCCGACCGATTCGGTGCTATTGTCGCGGCTGTTACACTCGGTGTTATACACCTGCTCTGATAATTAAAATTTTTTTTGTAATCCCTCCATGCTTGCTACCGAGACAAACTAACTGCACCAATTTAGTGGGTGATTCCCAGCCCAAACCAACTTTTTCCCACCATCCCTCACACAGTTCCGACTAACGTCTAAACTAAATTTCGTCAATTTCCTGTATATCGGCGTGGTGATTTGACAGCAGATCAATCAGCGCCGAAAGTAGGCCAAAACCTCACGCCGACTTACAATACGGAAAGGGTTTTTTGAAAATATTCAATTTTCAGGCATAAAAAACCCGCACTGGTACGCATAATGTAGAGGCGTTACGGGTGTTGTCATTTATAAGCGTAGCGCCCTCCGTCAATATCTGCAAGTGGATTTGCGTTCATATCAAGAAGGGGATCGTAGCATAATCCCCCCATCTCCACGCCGGTACAGATGGGAAAGACTGGGGCAAAACCAGGTCTACCCAAAGGCAGTCCAGAATACAAGCTGCGTATTATCGCGGAGGTCGATGCCTGCAAGCGCGGTGAGCTTGGCGCATTACCTACGCCGTGAAAAGCTCTACAGCAGCCAACTATCTGATTGGCGACGAGGGCTTTTTGGCCACAAGTTGCGCAATTGCTTTTGAGCCTTCTCCACAGCTTTTTTTTACTACTCCCTCAAAGCTGTGCAGGATAATCCAGTCGCAAAAATAATCATGCAATTCACCGTGCCGCAGCAGGAAGTCCGGATTTTTGGGCCGGCCATATTGTGGCTGGTCAACAGTAAATGTTTCGTATATCACCATGCCACCGGGATAAACGGCCTGTTTGATACTTGTGAGAAGGGGCCGGTACAAATAGTGATATGCCACGATTGCGCCGAACATTCGGCCATCCAGAGGGCTGACCCCTGGCTGTTCAAGATCTACCGGCCACAGCGTGGCTAAGGACGCATTTTTACTATAGAGCTCCTGTGCCAGGCTTAACTCAACTTGCAGAAGCGCTGCGGCGCTTATGTCGGCGAAGATAACGGGGAGTTTATTTGCTATTAATCGAAGACCGCCGCGGCCGCTGCCACAGGCCAAATCCAGAACAGGCCCAAGGTTCGCTGCAAGCTCAAGCTGTTTCAGGTATCTCTGTAACAATGGCAAGTATTCGGGGATAAGCATACCCTGCGGGCCTCATTGAAGTTCGAATCAAACTGGCAGTGTGGCAGATAATTATACGGGAACGGCCCATTATCCAGGATTATCTTTTGCCTCTCCGGGTATGTGATAGTCTTCATCTCCAGGATATTGATAACACCGCTATTATCAGGCAGGGGAATCCGCAGGTGGAAAAACAAACCGACAGTCGGGGGGTGGGAACATCAGTTCCCGGCCTGGCCATCATCGCCTCGCTGGTCGCGGTCACCCTCATCATCGGTGGTATCTACCTGTACCGCTCGGTATCGACGGAAGTGGCATACCGCCAGATCGTGATTGCCACCGGCTCGGAATCGGGAACCTATCACGCCCTGGGTAAGGCCCTGCAGCGAGTCCTCGAAACCAGCAACGCCTTTGACTCGGTGGCTGTTCAGGCCACTGATGGCAGCGCAGAGAATATGCGGTTGATAGGGGGAGATCATGATCCCCATGTTGACCTGGCCTTTGTGCAGGGGGATGCCTCCCCCAGCACCAATGCCCGGCTGGTGACAACACTGTATGACGAGGTCCTGCATATTCTGGTCAGTAAGTCAGCAGCACCGGACATCCAGACCATCTACGATTTACAGGGCAAACGGGTGGCCCTGGGTGCTGCGGGTTCAGGCACCAGGCAGTTGTCCCTGCGCGTCCTCCGGCATTTTGGCATTGAAGTCAAACAAGACTTGATCTGGTCGACGGCGGACACCGTACAGGGCCTTGCCAGTGGCACTATCGATGCGGCTTTCCTGCTATCTGCGATCCCCTCAGCACTGATTTTTGACCTGGCGAAAGCGGATGCCATTCGTTTTCTGTCACTGGGGGATATCAGGGAGGTGGGTGACGAGGCACACGCCCTGGAACTGGTCATTCCCGGACTCCAGCGCGATATCATCCCCCGTTCCACTTACGTTAGACTACCCCGAAAAGCGGTGCACACAGTGAGCGTCACGGCGATGCTGATCGCCCGCAAGGATCTGGGTGAAGACCTGGTTCGCAGCATCACCGCCACCCTGTTCGGAAACAGGACCGGTGCATCCGGCCTGGAGGGTAGCGACCTCAAGGTGGCGCGCAAGATACGTGAGGACTACGACCCGGCAAGCGGGACCATCCCCTATCATCCCGGAGCAACCGCCTACTACCATCGCGAGGAACCACCATTTTTCGTTGAATATGCGGAGGCCCTCAGCCTGGGCCTGACCCTTATGCTGGCGGTCTACTCGGTGTTTATCGCGCTGCGCGAGTGGATGCGCCGGCGCATGAAAAACCGGGTGGACGCCTACCTGCTGGAGGTGGAAAAGCTGGCGGAGAACTACCAGAAACTGAACCATAATGAATTGGTGACCCAGCAGGGCGCACTGGAAGAACTGCGCCGGGCCGCCTTCGCTGATCTGGTTGCCGAGCGCTTACTGGCCGATGCAGCCTTCATCATTCTGCAAAATCATTTGCGCGATGAATTGGCCGCTATCGAGGCAAAAATCATGGAGATGTCCAAAGCCCCGTAATGGGCTACTCCATAGGGGCAGGCCGATATTATTTCAGTTCACATCGCTATCGCGTGAAAAAAGCTGCTTCCTTCGGTCAAAACTGGCAGTGAGTTCTTCCACGGCGGACTGCTCATACTCGCACAGGCCACTGACTAACATATGCTTTTTGCCACGCCCGATAACTTTACCGGAATCCATCAGGTTAAACGCCAGTAAAATATTACCTCGCTTACCGGTAATTTGTAGTTCGTTGTGGTCTATCTCCAATGACGGCTTTTTTATGTCCAGCGTGTCGAGGTCAATAATCATGCTTTGATACATAACCATAGGGCGGTAAGGATTAATCATCACGTTTTGTTCGGCAAGCAATGGCACCAGGATATGAGGGAAAGTATGCCCGGAAAATTCGACATAATCACGAGTCAAATATTGAATCATGGATTCATCTGTAGAATTATCGCCCGAGCGATGAATACTCAGGTATTCCCTGTCGTCGGTGTCCTTGATATGCAAATCTGGCAATGATTCTGGCAAAACAAGCTCTACCCCCGCAACAACCATCCCGGAGAAAATAAACTCCATATGCCGACTGAGTCCATACTTGGACAACATAATTGAAAATAATAAATCACCCGGAATGCAAAAGCGCCTGGCATCAGCGTCGTGCAGTGGGTTGAAATCGTCGGCGACACACTTTGCAAAGTCACTACCCTGCTCTCGGGTAAAAGAAATCTTGCCATTGTGCTCACTAAAATATTGATCGAGAAACATAGTCTGCCTGGATAGCCGGTTTTCCCACATGGTCGCGTATTTTAGCAGGAAATGAACAGGGCCGTGTTGTCACGGCTAATGTACCTCCTCACTCATAATGTAACATTATGAGTGAGGAGGTACATTAGCCAGGGGTGGAGACAGCACGCAACAATTGTGAGGGTTCTCTTTCACTCTGGTCTGCACCGCGCAGTTCAAACAAGCGCAGCCGCGGCAGCACACCTGCCGGTCGCAACCAGCAAATTGCCAACCGATAAGCCGCCACCGGGTCCAACACGCAGTAATAGGCCTGGTTGGCCAAATCGTCAGGATTTTCCCTGATCTCCCCCAACCCGGTCACACCCCCTGCGTTAGCGGGGAAATCCAGTTTAAACCCTGAGGATTCCAATTCCAGGCCCAGCGCCGCACCGCGGGCCTTGATACGAGCCTCCTTGAGGGTCCAGTAATCGTAAAATCTCGCGATTTGATCTACTTTGCCGCAGGCCTGCAAGGCCACGATCTCGTCAGCCTGAAAATAACGCCGCGCCAACTTCATCACGTCCCTGTCGGGGTCGTAGCGCTCGAGGTCTAGCCCAACAACCGTACCGGCGGTGACAGCGCAGGCCAGCCAATCCCCACTGTGACTGAGATTAAAATCCAGTGGCCGCAGAGAATCCAGCAGGCCTGGCTTGCCGTGTTGGCCGAGGGAAAAACGCCAGTCTTGCGGAGCCACACCGGTATAACGCGACAAAACCTGCCGCTTGAAGTGGTCAGAGTTGGCAATATTATGGCGGGAGCACAGCCACAAGTGCAGGTCTTGCACATCCAGGGGCAGTGGTATTGCAGAAATGCTGGAAGCCTTTATCTCAGAAACGCTGAATGCCTTTATCTCAGAAACGCTGAATGCTCTTGCCGATAACGCGGTCGCGCACCTTCCAGAACAGGTTGTCGGGGTTTACCACCACGATAAATATGCGGCGCAAGCGGTCTTCGGGGCATTCGATGGGGTGTACCGCATGCCATGCGTGGTCCGTGCGCAGCATCAGGGAACTGTAGTTGCCGATAGAGTCGCACTCGATAACGGCGTCAAACTCGTCCATAGAAGGAGCGGAATCATAATTCAGGCGACCGCCGTCATCCAGCACCAGCGTGGCCCCACCCCAGGCGGGATCCCAGTTGTCTTTCGAATTGAAATAAAACAGGTGGGAACCGTGTTCGCGACGGGCATCACAATGGGGCGACACATCGGCTCCACTGGGCGTGTAATGCCAGTGAAAGCGAAACTCCGCCTTTTTCGCCCCCAGTAATCGCTCAATCTCCTTGCGGTAGGCATCGCTGCAGAGTTCGCCAATAAATTCTTTCCAGGGCCGGGGCACGGCCATATCGGGGGTGTACTCCAGAGAATAGCGGTCGTGTGGGACCTGTCCGGCGCGACGTTTGCCGCCAAATTTCGTCTCGAACATATCAAGCGGCGGCATATTCTCCAACAGATCCTGGAATCCGGATTCTGTCAGCACACCTTCGCTATTGAAGTAAGGATAGGGCTTGACCGCCAGAAAATCATCGAGCTTCAGGTTGCGCAACGTCTCGATATCGAGGTATTTCACGCCGCTCTTGTTGCAAGGTTCGGGGTACGGCCCAGTACCTCAAAGGCATCGTGACGCACGTGATTCTGCCTGATTTCATTCCGCACCAGGTCTTCACTGACACACCCTGACTCGATGCATTCTTTCAACAGGCCAAAGAAAAATTGCTCCTGCTGCCGGTCAGGGTGCTCCTGATAGCGCCCCAACAGGCCATACTCACCAAAAACTTTCGCTCGCAGGCGGTTGGCGGAGGCCAGCAGCGGCTTGTTCTTGAACTTGTTGGCGGGCGTGAAATCCACCCGCAAGCCGGTTTTCCAGGGCTGGGTCTTGCGTTTTGTATTGTGTATCAGGCGGGTATTAGCGTCCAAATGGTCAAAATCATTCCAGCAGTTTTCGAGGTAGCCGATATTGGCCGGATCCTCATAGGCCAATACCATCCACTCTTTATAGTCTTTTTCAGAGCGAAACAACTGGTCGAACTCTTTTTCCGCATCCCAATGCTTAAGCCGGGCACAATCCATCAACATCACGCTGGTAGCAACCTGGGATTCCTTCTCGGATTTTCCTGAGCGGTGACGTCCCATAACAGCGGCTCCGGCCATATCACGATCCAGCAACTCGTATACATCGCCCACCGCGAATACATCCGGGTCGATAACCACCGCCCTGCCCTGCCAGTTCATTAACTTCGGCGGCATAAAGCGCAGGGGTGTAAAGGACTGCAAGTCCTCCATACGCCAGACGCGGCTGGTGCCACCGCGCAGGAAAGTCTGCCCTTCCCTGGCCGCCAGATAGGGGTAATCCCGCGTATGGATAAACTTGACGTCAAATTTGTCGGCGTTAGGGGAGTTGCGACGCAGGGAATATTCCGCCACCAGGGCTCCCAGCCACTGCCGCTCGTTGGTGTGTATGAACACGCACTTATCCATCATGTAACCTCCTTAGTCTCGGCTTGCTCGGCGCTGGTATAGCCAAATACCGGCAGTAGCCGCGAATCTATCACAGCGTTGAGTTGCGCCACTTGATCATCGTCAAAATAGTCACGATAGCCGCCCACCTTGGCCTTACGCACTTTGAACGTGTTGGGGTCGTTGACATCCTTGGCCTGCACCCGGCTGCCGCTGCGCCAGAAATAGTTCTCCTGCTCTTTTTTACGCAGGTTTTCCACCGAAGCGAATTCCGCCGTATCCCTGAGGTATTCATCATTCGCTTCAAGACCGAGGAACTGGACAATCCTGGACATTTCCCGTTCGGGATGCGCACGCAAATCTTCGTAGCGCACTACAAGAAGGTGTTCAATGTTGGGAAGCTCTGTGGCCCAGTTGTTCATAAACCCGATGATATGGGTGAGACCCTGGTTATCATCCACAACGAAGTCATATACCGAAATATCCGCCTCGTGGGCCGGGTATTTATTCATGGCCTTTTTTTCCGGGCGCATACGATACTTCCACTGGAAGAACTGTGACACCGCGACGTCCAGGGGATGGCGCACCAGTAACACCGTCTTCTTGTTATAAAAGTCTTTTTTCGAATCCACGTTACCGGTGTAACCACGCAAGTAATTGTCGTGGGTGAAGAAGATTTGGGGGATATTTTTGTTCAAACGGGTGTAGTTGTCGAAGCCCATCAAAATATTGTCGGGCAACTTATACACCAATTGATAGTAACGGGAAATCATCACCCGCACCCAGGTACGCCCGCTCTTCCCATAGGAGGCAAAAATGTACTGGCAGCGATTGTACTTCCAGAATTCCTCGCGTCCACGGCGCCAACGCTGCAGGTCGTGGGCTTTTTCTTCTGGCAAAAAAACCGAAATCGCGCGTACCAACCATTTGATTAGCCGCTTGATAACCATGTGCATATAAATTCCCCTGATCAGGGCGGATTGTGCAGCGAAGGGTATAGGATGATCGGACCATGCTCAAGATTGTGTGGTATTTTTAACGGCTTTAGCTCGCCGTCTGCAAGTAGCTGATCTTCATGAAAATCGGTAATTTTCACAGGTTACCGCCAGACAGGGGCATGGTGTATTTATGCCACCTTTATCGCCAGCGATTTGCTGTATTATGCCCATCTATCCCAAATGAGGCACCTCTAGCTGATCCACTGCCATGGTCACACTCTTGAATCACTCATACCACAGAGATTTGCTCCATCGCTGCCTCTTGCTAATAATTGGCCTCGGCCTTTGGAGCGGCACCGTCATGGCTGACCCTCTCACACCGGCTCCCACACCCCCACTCCCCGATTGGCAACTTCTGGAATTTGAGCATCAGGCGTTTTGGGTCACCGCGCGATCTCAAGTAGAAATCAACCGCGACTCCGCCAATGAACAACAGTGGCAAATAATTGCCGCCAGTTCAGTTGTCGGCAATTCCGAGCAGGTCACACTGACCCTCGACCCTCAAAATGGTCGAGTAATCAAGCGCACGCGCCTGAGCCGTGGCAAGCAACAGCGCTATAAGATTTTCGATTACCTCGCGGATTATATACTGCGGGAGCGACGTGTCCCGGAGGACGACTCCAACCAACCCACAGCTGAATGGCCTGTCACAAGTCGCAAAAAAATTGCCTACCCGGAACTCACCAATGGCCTGGTGATCACCGATGTCTACGCATTGTTACCACTGGCAGACCGCTTTCAGGCGGGTTCCGATGGATCTGCCGAATGGGTAGTGCTCACCGACTTCAATTTTTATCACGTGCGCATGACACACGGCGCCGACACGGCCATTGCCGTCGACTACCAGGTTATCGGCGGCCAGCGCGTCACCGGCACTCGTGAGATGCGCTCGGTGACTCTGGAGGTCAACCCACTGGTTCCCCTGGTGGAAAAACCGGATTTCAGCTTGCTGGGGCTACACGGCAGAATCACCCTGTTATTTGATAAGGAATCCTCGATAGTCGTGCAATTACGCGGTACCGCACCAAAATTGGGGTCTACTGAAATCAACCTCAAGACAGTTACCCTGAGGAAACCCCTGCCATGAAGACCCATACGGGACCAGTGGGTTTAATCAGCAACCCAGGCAGCGGGCACAATCGCAAAAAGTTCGAGGGCATCCGCACACGCATAGGGCAGTGCCCACAAATCCACCATATCGTGACCAACAGCCCGGCTGACGTAAAGCCCGCTCTCACTGAACTGGCCGGCCTGGGTATCAGCGTACTGGCCATTAATGGCGGCGACGGCACGGCATCATGCGTTCTGGGCGAGCTACTGGAGAGCGGGCTGTTCGCAACACCGCCACTTATTGCCCTGCTGCCCGGCGGCACCGCCAATATGAATGCGGGTGACATCGGTATCAGGGGCTCACTGAGGAAGGCGACGTCACACTTTTGTAACTGGTGTGAAAGCGGGCGCGACACCACGGACAAAGTGGCGCAGCGCGTCTTGCTACGGGTGGTAACAGAGCACGGCCAGCGCCCACATTACGGCATGTTTCTCGGCGGCGGTGCTATAATCCAGGGTACCGAATATGCGCATAGAGAAATTCACTCACGGGGTTTTCGCGACGGTTTAAGTCTCGCTCTGAGCACCCTGCGCACCGTGTGGGGCGTACTGCGCAATGACCCGGTGTATAACCGGCATGTGGCGGTCAACCTGTTTCTGGATGACGCTGAACCGGTACAACACAACACATTAATACTGGCCATGAGCACACTGCACCGCCTGGCTTTTGGCATGCACCCTTTTTGGGGACGGGAACAGGGCGATATCCGACTGACCTTGATAGAGCAACAGTGCACCCGCTTCGCACGCACATTTTTCTCCATCGTACGCGGCCGTCCCAGCGGCAATGCGGTTCCCTCCTCGGGCTATATCAGTCATAATGCACAAAAAATCCGCATCGAACTGGATGGCAAGTTAAACCTCGATGGAGAAATTCTGGTGGCCAAGGGCCCAGTGGAGATCAGCGCCAGCATACCTCTGGAGTTCCTGAAACTGTGAGCAACTACCCTCATGTAAGCGGCCCGAGTGCGGAGTCAGATCCCGCACTGGGGCAGTTACTTGAGCGGCTGCGTACACGCCACCATGACGCCGTCTGTGGCGCCCTGCTATACGGCTCCTGCCTGCGCAATGGCAATATTTACGATGGGCTGGTGGATCTGTACCTGATTTGTGACAGCTACCAGGCAGCCTACGGCCGGTCATGGCTGGCGGTGGCAAACTGGATACTGCCCCCCAACGTGTTTTACGCCAAGCTGGTGCAAGACGATAAAACACCGGACGCCAAAACACTGCACTGCAAAGTCACCATCATCTCCCTGCGCGACTTCCAGCGCGGCTGTTCCCCGGGGCGCTTCGAATCCTATATCTGGGGTCGTTTTGCGCAACCGACCAGCATAATTTACAGCCGCGATGAGCAATCGCGTTCTGCAATAGAAGATGCACTCCTGCAGGCGGTTCACACCCTCCTGCAGCGTGCAGTTCCGGCCCTGCCGGAACAGGGCTCCCTGGCAGGCCTGTGGGAGCAGGCTCTGGCCCTGAGTTATGCCACCGAGTTGCGCTCCGAACGGAAGGGCCGCGCCGAAGAACTGGCCCAATCCTCGCAAGAGTTCTACACCACCATTGCCCGGCATCACGCTAACTCGCTTGGATTCCCCTTTACAGTGTATGACGACGGCACAGAGCTGCGATACATAAGCCAGATCGATCACAAAAAGCGTCGCTTATGCGCGCTGGCCTGGTCCCTGCGCCGCGGCCAGGGCAAACTGATATCCATTATGAGAGTGCTCAAAGCGCTATTCACATTCGACGGGGCATTGGACTATTTCGCTTGGAAACTGGAGCGCCATACCGGGGAAAAAATCGTCATTCCGGACAAGGTCAGGCGGGTACCGATGATATTCCTGTGGGGCTTCTGTTGGGATCTGTACCGCCGGGGTCTATTCAAATAACAGTTTGCCGCCGCCTTCTTAATAATCTTATATCCTTTTGATTTTATTGATAGTTTCTATTTATTGGGAACAGCATCAAGTATTATTCACGGTGGAATCTGGCCCGCTGAAATGGCAATGATTAACGCTTTCCTTTATAGTTTCCCCCCACAATGAAGCCATCTGGAGCCTGTCCGAGAATAGCGACCCTATGAAAGCCTGCGTATTCATCCAGACCAATCACAAGCAAATCACCGGCGCCATTGTGGCCGAACACGCCCTGCGCCGTTATTCCCTGCATAACGACAAGTTTGACGTACAGATTATGAACAGCCGGGACTATCCATTTTTCGCAGCTCGTGAAGGTCAGGAGTACCTGCGCGACGGCGTCAAACGGACCTGGCTCAACGACGATCTGCAGTCTTTCACTCCCACACGTTTTATGCCACCCAAATTGATGAGCTACGAAGGCCAGGCCGTGGTGATCGACCCTGACATCTTCGCCGCCAGCGATATCTGGGAGTTGCTCAGCCGCGACATGCACGGCAAGGCCATCATGTGCCGTATGCGTTCCGGCCCCAAGGGATTGATCGACAAGTGTATGGCCAGCAGTGTAATGCTGCTGGACTGCGCCAAACTGCAGCACTGGGACGCCGAAAAGAAATTCGAGGCCATGTTTGATTTCACTCAGGACTACCAGCCCTGGATCTGCCTCAGGGAAGAACCCCGCGACAGCATCGATTTCTTTGAGTCCGAGTGGAATGACTTCGACAAGTTCACACTGGACACCAAAATGCTACATACCACACGGCGCAAGACCCAACCCTGGAAGACCGGCCTGCCCACGGACTGGCGTCCCGCGGAGCGTTTCCGCCTGTTCCCACCAGCGGCCTGGGTGATGCGCGCGCGGCGTAAACTGTTCGGCGAATACGCCTTCCTGGGCAACTACAAGCAGCATCCGGACAAGAACCAGGAAAACTTTTTTTTCGGCCTGCTCAAGGAGTGCCTCAACGAGGGCACGGTCACCGAGGAATTTCTGCGCAACGAGATGGCACAAAACCACGTGCGCCACGATGCCCTGCAGGTACTGGACAATACGCCGGATCTGCCCCCCCCGCCGCTGCACCCGCTCAGCGTGGCATCACAATCTGCCTGACGGCTCGCACCGTTCGATGCAGTTCATCTCCTGCCGTCCCTGAGGCCGTTTCCCTGATGGCGGTGGGTCCGGCCGATTGCCGCTCTTTTGGCAGCGCTGACGGCTCTTTCAAACTAGCTGACGGCTCTTTCAAACCCGCCGCGGCTGCGGAAATCATTGCCGGCTCCAGCCAGGCGGCACTCCCGTTGCCAACCATCGCACTCTGGATATTACCGATATCACGCCGCATACGGTGCGGGCCAAAGCGCATGGCGAAGCGATGACTGAGTGGCTTGTAGCGATAACTGTGCGCGAGTGACCACCAGTTGGCCTCACCATCCCCCAGGTCAAATATGAACAGGGGCTTACCCATGGCCGCCGCCTCTCCCAGCATGGACATGGACTCGCCGGTGACGACAAAGGCGTCGGCCAGCGCCAACAGGCCACGATAGGGATTATCACCGGCATCGCCCCAGCGATAGCAAAAGTGCGGGCCGCTCAACTGCGCCTGCAGCGCGTCGCCGGCTGATCCGGGAGTACGCGGACTATCAGTGACTAACAACGCACCACCGGCAGCCGCCGCCAGATCGGTGGCCATGGCGCCCAGGCGCTCACCTTTTTCTACCGTCATCACAAAACGCCCACTGTCACCGCCCATCAAAACTCCTATCCAGGGGCGCGGCAAGCCTGCAAGCTGCGGGCGCAAACGCTCACCGGCCCCCGCCAGCTCATCCTCCGGCATGCGGTGCAGAGGCAGTGTGTTGTGCAGGATATTGTCCTGCTGCGGCAGAAAATACTGCGGTGTGGTCACCACCAAATCCCAGGTGGCAAGGGGCGCCCAGGGGCGCCCGATGTGGACCAGGCGGGCCCTGCCCCCGGATTGCTGTTTGATCCAGCGCGCGACCGGCTCATTGCGGCGCCCGGCACCGATCACCAAATCGGGCCACGGGGCCTCAAGTGGGCTGGAATCGGGCTGTTCAATGCCGGCCAGAGTGGCACCCGCAGTGAGGTGCGTGAGTAATTCCCAGGGACGGGCCACAATGGTCTTTTCTATATAGCCAAAACCCAGCTCCCGGGCCAGGGCCAGCACCTGGGTATTGTCGCCAGCCTTCTTGCCCAGCAGGCACCAGACTGTAATTTTGCCCTCACTCACTAATGCGATCGCTCCAAATATTGCCAAAGCCAGCCGTTTATGCAAATCCGCGCTGGCGGTAGACTATCCCACAAATTACTCGTGAGAAGAAACCCTTTGAAACCCACCGTTTTCATACATACCAATCACAAGCAGATGCTGGGTGCACTGGTGAGCCGCTACTCCCTGCGCAAGAATTCCGCCCATGCAGATGAGTTCGATATACAGTTTATCGAGGTGAAGAACTACCCATGCATGCTACGGCACGAGGGGCGGCGTTACCTGCGCGACGGCGATATGCGGCCCTGGCTGAACGAGGACCTGCAATCCTTCACGCCGCTGCGCTTCGCACCGCCAGAGCTGATGAACTATGAAGGTCGCGCGGTGATAATCGACCCCGATGTTTTCGCCATCGGTGATATCTGGGAGTTACTGAATCGCGATATGGCGGGATCGACTATCGTGTGTCGCCCCAAGTCCGGCCGCAAAGGGCGCAAGGGCGCGTTCGCCAGCAGTGTCATGCTGCTCGACTGTGCGCAACTCAAGCACTGGCGGTTCGAAAACGATTTCACAGAAATGTTCGAGCCAGTCAAACGCGATTACATGGACTGGGTGTCACTGAAACTGGAAGACCCGGCCACCATTGGCCTGCTCGAGAACGAATGGAATGACTTCGACAACCTGACTGACAACACCAGGCTGCTACACAATACCAAACGCAAAACCCAACCCTGGAAAACCGGCCTGAAGATCGACTATCGCATGGCTGATACTTTCCAGCTGTTTCCCCCCAGGCACTGGTTGCGCCGCGGGCGTCGCGCCCTGTTTGGCGACTACAGGTTCGCCGGCACCTATGCCGCCCACCCCGACCCGCGGCAGGAGGCGTTCTTTTTTGGCCTGGTGCGAGATGGGCTGGAAGATGGCGCATTTACCGAAGCCCAACTCCGGGATGAGATGGCACAGGGGCACTTACGCGCGGATGCGCTGGAGTTAATTGGCGCCTGATGGGATATCTTCGACAGCATCAACGGTGCGCGGTGCGCGCCGTCACTACAACAGCGCACCAAATCCACGTAGGGTGCGCACCGCGCACCATCACGCAGCACCACTGTTATTTATAATCGAACAAGGGATCCAGGGTTTCCGCCAGCCGCTGGTCTATGGCGGCCACTTCCTCATCGGTGAAGTAATCGCGATACCCACCAACCTTGGCACGACGTACCTTGAAACTATTGGGGTTATCCTTGTCACGCGGCATCATGCGGCCACCGGCAAAACGAAACTGTTGCTTGCTCTCCATCTTCTTCATATTCTCATACGAAGAGTACTCGACCGCCGCATCGACATCCCCATCACTGGCATCGATCTGCATAAAATTCAGCATGGCGCGCAGCTCACGGTGGGGCTCACTGCGCAGGTCTTCATAGCGTAACAGATGGAAGTTTTCCACCTTGTCAGCCTCCGCGGCCCACAGATTCAAATAATCCGTTACGGCCCGCATACTGCCGCCATTGTCACTCATAATGAAATCAAACAGGCTGACATCACTATCGCGCGGGGGATAGTTGTTGATAGCCACCTTGGTGGGCTTGATGCGGAATTTCCATTGGAAGAACTGTGACACCGCGACATCCCGGGGATCACGGGCCAGCAGGACCACACGCTTGTTGTAGAACGGCAGCTTGCTGTCAAAATCACCCGTGAAGTCCTTGATGTAGTTGTCGTGGGTAAAAAATATTTTGGGCACAGCTTTGTTCAGATTGTGGAAGTTGTCGAAGCCCAGAATAGCGTTCTCAGGAAGCTTGTACATCACCCGGAACAGGTGAGACACCATAACCCGCAACCAGGTGCGGCCGCTTTTCCCAAAAGATACGACCACGATATCCGCGCGCTGTAATTTGTCGAACTGCTCTACGCCGCGCATTTTCCGCTCGGCCTTGAGAATGTCCGCCTCAGACTCCCCGCGCATACGCCAGTGCAAAATTCTGCGTGACAATTTCTTACGCCCGGTCTGCCAGCCCTGTCGCAGATTCTGGATGGTCATTTTCACGCACGTTCCCCTCCATAGCCAAACATCGGATCCAACTGCGCCACCAGCTGCTCCAGCTGCTGGCACTGCTCGTCGGTGAAATAATCCCGGTAGCCGCCCACCTTGGCCTTGCGCACTTTAAATGACTGGGGATTGTCCTTGTCACCGGGTTTAACCCGGGCGCCACTGCCTTTGAAGAACTTATCTTGCTCCATCTTCTTCATATTGTCGTAGGCCGCAAAATTCACCGCCTCACGCACCTGCTCCGCCGTTACCGCTGTGCCGGTAAACTCCATGATTTTTGCCAACACGGTGCCGGGGTCTGTACGCATATCCTCGTAGCGAACAACCAGCACATCTTTCAATTCGGGAATGGCCTGCGCCCAGCCATTGAAATATTCGACAATGCGCGGCACTCCAGCCTCCTTGTCCAACACGAAATCCCAGGTGCTGATATCAGCCCCGTCGATGGGATAATCATTGATGAACTTCTTGTTGGGACGCATGCGAAACTGCCACTGGAAAAACTGCGACACCGCCACATCGCGCGGGTCGCGCACCAGCAGCACGATGCGCTTGCCGCGAAAGTGACTCTTGGATTGCGCGTTACCGGTGTAATCACGCAGGTAATTATTGTGGGTAAAAAATACCGCCGGCAGCTGTGGATCGCTCTGCTTCAGGTTGTCAAAATCCAGCAATTCACTGGCATCCAGGCCGCCCTTGAGCTGGTAGGCGCGTGACAACATGACGCGTAACCAGGTCCTGCCGGACTTGCCCCAACTCATCAACACCCAGTCACTGCGCTGCAGTTTCTTGTACTCCTCACGGCCACGCAGCCAGCGCTCTATTTTCTTGCGGCGCGACGCAGGCAACCAGAAGCAAAGCAGCATAATGATGTGGCGTACTACAACCCGTGCCTTGTCGGCCATGTACGAAGCTATCCTCGACAGTGTAATAAAGGCGGCAAATAATACCGTAAAACTCCTGTTATCGCATTACCGCCACAGGGCTGGATGTGCCGTATTATTGCCACTGAATTTACCGCACTATTAACATGTTTGCCGGCCCGGACGCCTTGCCCGGCTCAACCACGCCATACTAAAATGTCCCAATGTCACTGATAAACCTCAATGCACTGCGCGAGGCGCAATTACACACCGATCCGTTCGACTTCCTGGTGGTGCCGGGTTTTCTCAGCACGGAAGTGCTGGCGCAGGTCAATGCAGATTACCCCGCTATAGATACCGCGGCCAACCATGCTCTGGAAGGCCTGCAGTACGGCGCCTCCTTCGCCACGCTGATGGAAGAACTGCAGGCTCCGTCTTTTGCCACAGTACTGGGTGAGCGTTTTGATATGGAGCTGGTGTCCCTGCCCACCACGGTGACCGTGCGCAAGTTCTGCGAGCGCACCGATGGTAATATTCACACCGACCACAAAAGCAAGGTGATTACCGTACTGGTCTACTTCAATGAGCAGTGGGATCACGAAGACGGGCAGTTGCGCATGCTGCGCTCAAAAGGCGATATCGAGGACTATGTGGCCCAGGTGCCCCCCCTGGGCGGCACAATGCTGGCTTTTCGCCGCACCGACCACTCCTGGCATGGGCATACCCGGTTTGTCGGGGAGCGTCGTATGGTGCAGGTGAACTTCCTGGACCAGAGCCCACTCTCGGTCGCTGCACAACGTATCAGCCGCTTCGGCACGCACTTTATGAAGAACGTGCTTGGGGTGCGTTAGCGGGGCTTGGGCTTACCGGTGTGGGGTGCGCATTGCGCACCTTGGTGCTGATCCTTTCTGCAGGAAGCTACGGGAATAACGCCTCGATGCGTTTGACCACCGCACCCACATCGTCCGGTAGCTCCGCCTCAGGCCTACGAAAGTCCTCGCCCGACCATACCGCGAGCCCCTGCTCCACCAGTAGTCGGTGAAAAGCGCGAAAATCGCGCGTGGCGCACAGTAGCTTGAACACGTCCAGGTAGTACACGCCCCGGGCCACCCGATGACGCCAGCGGTCCCACATCGACTCTTGCCGCGGGTTGAATAACCAGTGAGCCAGTGAACGTCGCAGCTGATCAATACTGCCCAACCAGCCCCCCGGCAGGGGGAAGATAGCCAGCGATTTGTGCAGATAAATCACCTCCACCATCATGGACACGCTGTCCGCTGTAACGATAAAGCCGTCGGCACTGCCCAACAGGGCTCGATAGGGGTTTTCCTGCGCGTCAGCAGACCACTGGTAAAACACCGCCTGGGGAGGCAGGTCCTTACGCAGCACCTCGATAACCTCAGGCGTGGTGCGTCGGCTGGTCGTCACATAAGGAGTGCCGCCCAACTTATCGACAATCCAGTGCGCGGTCGCCACCAGGTCATCCGCGACCTGGCGGTTCATGATGAACGGGTTGGTCTCGCCGCCTATCAGCATGGCGATCAGCGGTTTGTCCAACGGCGCGAACCGCTGCCGCCAGGCCTGCGCCTCAACTGCCACATCCTGTGCATCAACGCGCATCAGCGGCAGGGTTGTGGGCAGGAAGTTGTGCATGGGGGGCATCTGGTTCTCGGCGCTGGCAACCACCAGGGAGAAATCCAGCATATAACCGGAGGATTTACCCACCAGAACGATTTTGGTCCTGCCCCCCGACTGCTTGCGCACCCACAGGGCCACCATGGAAGGGCGCCGGCCAACCGTGAGTATCAGGTCAGGCCACGGCCCTTCAATAGGATCCGATTGGCTGAGGTCCAGATGGTCAAGAGAAGGCCTGTAACGTGGCTTACCAAGCACATACTGCGGCAGCATGTGCACGTATTTGTGCTCTACCGGCCAGGGCAGCGCATCGACAATGGTATCGACCTGGCCGTTGTCGCCACGTTTGTCACTGAGCATAACCCAAGTACGCGGAGCCACTAGTACCCCTCGCCACTCATAATGTAACTTTCAGCGGCTCGCCCGCAGGGAGCCACCTAATCCACCACGCCGTCCTGGCAATAACCCAGTTCCGGTAGAATATTGTCCCTTACCAGGGCCTCCAGTTCCGCCACCTGCTGCGGCTCGAAGTCATCCCGGTAACCACCCACCTTGCCGCGGCGCACCTTGAACGTACTGGGGTCATTGGCATTGACCAACTTCATGCCACCCTGGCTGAAGGTGCCGCTGGTTTCCAGCTTCTGCAGATTGTCGAAAGAACCCCACTCCACTGCCGCCCGAATCTCATCTTCGCTGAAACTTTCACCCATCAATTGTGTGATCTTGTGCAATGTAGGCACCGGCTCTGAGCGCAGCTGTTCATATTTGGCCAACATGCCATGTTCCAGGTCCCGCACATTGCAAGCCCAGGTATTCTGGTACTCAATCAGGCTGGGCAGCCCGATGTCCGAGTGTCGCACGAAGTCCCACATACTGATTGTATGGCGGTCAATCGGGTGGTCTATAAAGTGATTGATCAACTCCTGCTTGGCGCGGGACTGCCGCTTGGTGAACTGGTGATACCAGGACACCGCTATGTCGATCGGGTTGCGCGCCAGGAACAGCACCGGCTTATGGCGCAACGGATTGTCAGCGGCGCCACTGGCCAGCAATTTACCGACTTCACCCTCATAGCTGTAGTAGCCATTGGTTGCCGCCAGTCTGGGTATTTCAGGTATTTTGCGGGCAAACTCATCGGTGTTGATCAACTTGGATTCCGGCAGGTCGTAGCGCAGCTGGTACAGCCGCGAGATCATCACCTTGAGCCAGGTATTGCCGCTTTTGGGGTGGCCTATGATCAGGAAGTTGGCCCGATGCGCCTTGGCCAATTCCAGGACGGCCAGGTGCTTGCGACGCAATGCTACCCGGGTGTTGGCTGGCAGGGGCTCAGTCGGAATGAGAATTAACGCCTTCTTGACGCCATCACTGAGATTAAACATATTTTCGTACTCGTGGAGCGGACCGGGTAGCTGCTGAAAAGCGTGCAATTATGCGTCAAACCACCCAAAATAACCAGATGGCGGACGCTTGATGTACAATGCCCCCCCAGTTATGACAGGAACGCCACCCCCTTGATCATCGACCGCCACCTCAGCTGGGAAATTGTTCGGCCTTTCTGCACCGGGCTGGGCCTGTTGATACTGATTTTTATCGGTTTTTCCGCAGCGCGACAGCTGTCTTTCGCCGCACAAGGGCAGCTCGACATGTCCACAGCCTTCCAACTGATCGCTCTTAACACACTGATTACCCTGGAGATACTGCTCCCCTCCGCCTTTTTTTTCTCGGTGCTGGCCGCGATCGGCCGACTCTACCGGGACTCTGAAATGACCGCCTACTACGCCGCCGGCGTGAGTCGGGCACGTATTCTGGAGGCGGTACTCAAACTGGGCCTGGTTATCGCCCTTATCACGGGTTTTATTTCTGTTCTGGGACGCCCCTGGGCCTATCGCACAAGCTATGCACTGGAGGCGGCGGCGGAGGCCAAATTTGACCTGAAAAAAATGGCCGCCGGGCAATTTGTCAATCTGGGTGGCAGTGACTATACCTTCATTGCCAAAGACATCGATCTTGCACGAGGCCTGCACAAGCATGTGTTCCTGCAAAAAAAACATCCGAAAGCCCAACGTACGGAAATTATCGTCGCGGAATCGGCCTCTCTGCCGACACTAAATCCGGGGCAGGCCATGCAGGCGCAATTCTACAACGGCTATAACTACTTGCTGGACGGACACCGGCGGCGGGATATGGCCCTCAAATTCAAAGAGCTGGTCGTACGGCTCCCGAACGAGGAGGCCCGGGAGCGCTACCGGCGCAAGGCTGAGACCACGCTCAACCTGTCCGCATCCTCCGAGCCCAGGGATATCGCCGAGTATCAGTGGCGTATCACCACGCCGCTGGCGACGGTCCTGCTGGGACTGATCGCCGTACCACTGGCTCGCTCAGCCGCGCGCGAATCCCGCATGCGCAATTTCTTTATCGCACTGCTGGTATATATCGCCCTGTTCAGCATGATCAGTATCACGCGCACCTGGATTGAACAGGAAAGGATAGGAGCGCTACCCGGCCTCTGGAGCGTCTACACCATACAGGCCGTCGTGCTGGCGCTGCTGGTCACTCAACCACGATTGAAGCGACGATGATTCTGCGACGATACATTGGCCTAAGTCTGGTCAAGGGCTGGTTGCTGGTATTGCTGGTCCTGGGCACCGTGTTCGGCCTGATCAGCTTCATCGAGGAACTTAGCCATACCCAACTCGATTATGATGTGGCGGCCGTGGCACGCTATACACTGCTCAGCCTGCCACAACAACTGGTGAGTCTGGCACCGGTTATCGCCCTGTTGGGCAGTATCGTAGCACTGGCAAATCTCCAACGTTTCAACGAACTTACCGTCATCAGCTGCACCGGCTTCTCACTGCGGAAACTGGTCACCGCCGTCGCCCTGCCAACGCTGCTGTTGATGGTCTGTCTGTGGCTTTGCATGGAATACTTCGCGCCGCAGCTGGCGCAGAACGCGGAGCGGGAACGGCGCCTGGCTCGCTACAGCAACGACATCATAATCCCCGGTGGCGGGGTTTGGTCCACCAATGGGCACCGTTATATCCACCTGGGTAAGATGTTCGAGAACACTGTACCGGGCGATATCAGCCTGTTCGAGTTCGAACAAAGCGGCCAGCTGATCCGCGCCCTGCACGCCCGCACCGCCCTGGTCAGCCCCGACCGGAGCTGGTTGTTCCAGGGCGTCAGGGAAAAACGGATGGTGGACGGTGAGTTCAGGTCTCGCTCTCGCAAGGAGTTGGCAATAGCCAATTTATGGGCCCCCAGTGAACTGCCCACGCTCACCCTGTCCAGTGACAGCATGGCGCTGTCAGTGCTGTACCAGTATAGCCAATACCTCGCCGGCGACGGACAGCCGATGGAGCAATACCTCAGCGTGTTCTGGCAGAAATTGCTGATGCCACTAAGCGTTGCCGCCATGGTACTACTAGCCACGCCGATCAGCGCCAGCCTGGGCTCGGCACGCAGCCGCAGTTTTGGCCTGAGTATGGGTATTGGCGCTGTGGTCGGCATACTGTTCTACCTGGCTACACAGATCATTTTTGCGCTGGGGCAGTTGCTACAGTTTAGTATTCCGCTGGTGGCAATATCGCCGACAATCATTATTTTCTTGTGCGCCGCAGTCTTACTGCAACGCATGCACTGGTGATGCCAATTGTGATCAGACACCAGTGTAGGCATAATCTGCCGCTTTACAGACACTTAATGGGAACCTTTCTCACATGGGCATGATGCTCGGCTTTTTCCGCGCCTATCGCTGGCAAACCGTGCTGATGCTGATCGCCCTGTTGCTCTCTGGTCTCGCCGAGGGGATCGGGCTCTCCGCCCTGTTGCCGCTGCTGAACATCGCCCTGGGCCCCGAGGCGACCAACATGCTGCCGGGAGCGTCCATCGCGGATCAGAGTGAGTTTGAGCGCACCGTACTCGACACCCTGGCGAGCATGGGCATCGCACCGACCCTGGGCAATATGCTCAGCATCATCCTCGGCGGGGTGGCCTTCAAAAGCGTATTCCTTTTGGTGGCCCAGCGGCAGGTGGGCTATACCGCCGCCCAGGTCAGCACCGACCTGCGCCTGGAAATGCTGCGCTCGGTGTTGCGCTGCAAATGGGAGTATTTTTTACACCAGCCCGTGGGCAAACTGACCAACGCACTGGCCTCCGAGGCAACCCGCTCCTCCACGGCCTTTGTCAACGGCGCCACCGCCATCACCTACCTGATTCAGGCGCTGATTTACGGCGCCATCGCCTTTGCCCTGTCGTGGCGCGCCTCGCTGGTCGCCATCGTTGCCGGCGTCATAGTAATCGGCCTGTCACACTTCCTGGTCAGGATTACCCGCCGGGCAGGCAAAAGACAGACCCGGCTGATGACCTCCCTGATGGCTAACCTCACCGATACATTGCAGTCGGTGAAGCCTCTCAAGGCGATGGCGCGCGAACACCTGGCGGACCAGGTACTGGCCTACGATACCAACCGCCTGAACAAAGCCCTGCGCCGCCAGGTACTGAGCAGCGCTTTATTGAGCTCAGCCCAGGAGCTGATGTTCACCGGATTTATCTGCCTGGGTGTCTATGTCGCGATAGAAAAATACGCCATGGGCCTGGCCATGGTCATGGTACTGGTGGTCGCCCTGGGGCGGGCCTTTTCATTCTTCGGCAAAGTGCAGAAGCAGTACCAGAAGCTGGCGCAGGGTGAAAGCGCCTACTGGTCACTGATGGACTCCATCAATGGCGCGAACAATGCGCAGGAGCACCTGGGCGGCACCATCACGCCGCACTTTGAAAAAGCCATAAGCTTCAGGAATGTGAGTTTCGACTACGACGGGCACCCGGTATTCAGTGGCCTGTCCCTGCAGTTTGAGGCTGGCTCGCTGACCACCCTGGTCGGCCCCTCCGGCTCGGGCAAGACCACGATTGTCGATTTGACTATAGGCTTGCTGCAACCACAACAGGGCTCGATACTGCTGGACGGAACGCCCTTGCAGGATATCGACATCAAACTTTGGCGCAGCATGATAGGTTATGTGCCGCAGGACACGATACTGCTGCACGACAGCATTCTGCACAATGTCACCCTGGGTGACCCCGCGATCAGTATCGACGACGCAAAACAGGCACTGCGCGCGGCCGGCGCCTGGGACTTCATATCACAGCTGTCCCACGGCCTGGAAACCATCGTTGGCGAGCGCGGCGGCAAGCTCTCCGGCGGCCAGCGGCAGCGCATTGTCATCGCGCGGGCGCTGGTCAACCAGCCCAGATTGCTCATTCTCGACGAGGCCACCAGCGCCCTGGACCCGGAGACTGAAGAAGCCGTGCGGCAAACCATGGAAGCCCTCAAGGGTCAGCTCACTATTCTGGCCATCTCCCACAATCGCGCCATGGTGCAAGCCGCGGACCATGTATACCAGATGACCAATGGCCGTGCCCAACTGTTGGACGCCGAGGGTCAGTCAGACCTCTTCAAGTAATTCCTGCACTGCCGCAACCGCGCGCTGCAAATCTGATTCCACCGGGGTCATTGCGGCAGCAAATTCCTCATCCAGCCACACCGCCCGACCGGACTCACGCAGCTGGCTGTGCACCAGGGTGAGATCCCGGCTCAGGGGTTGCCAGAACCACCGCATCAGGACCGCGTACAGGACGCCACTCAAACGGAAATCCCGGCTGGCGGGGCCGCCTCCGCGCATGCCACCCAGATCAAACATCTGTACCAGCTTACCGGTAGCGCAGGCCTCTGACAGCATGGCGATACTGTCGCCGGTTACAATCAGCCGGTCCGCCCAGGCCAGTATGCCCAGATAGGGGTTGGCTGTGGCCGTACTCTGCCACCGATAACAATAGTTGGGCACATCAATATTCGCCCGCAGGGCAACCACCGCCGCCTCGCTGGTGCGTGAACTGGTGGACACCAGCAGTGAACCCCCATGCTTCCGGGCCAGGCGAGAAGCCTGCCGCGCCAAGCGGGCAGCCGCTTTGGGCCCCAGGGTAAACGGCCCGCTATCGCCACCGACAATGACCGCGAAGTAAGGACGGGGTAATTCGGCAAAAGCGGCCGCCCACTCCGACCGTGCCAACACCAGGCTCTGTGGCGTCACACTTTGCAGGGTCAGCATGTTGTTAAGAACATTGGGGTGTTGCGGTACCCGATACTGGGGCGTGGTAATCACCAGATCAAACGAATCCAGTGACGCCCAGGGACGCCCCACATGCACATAGCGGGTGTGCCCACCCGACTGGGCGCGAATCCAGCGGCAAACCGGCTCATTGCGCACACCGCAGGAGACCACCAGGTCAGGCCAGGGCTGCCGTAGCGTAGCGGCAGACTCGGCGGTAATACCCCGCAACGTGGTCTGACCCAGCACATGGGGCCAAAACAAATGGCTGTGGTAGCTCAACACTTTGATTTCGCAGGGCCAGCCCAGAGCGTCGACCAGGGCTCGCACCTGCCCCCGCTCCCCCGCCCGGTAGGCGTCTATCAGCCAAATAACTGGCATTACCATTGTTCCATAGAGTATAGTTCCAGCCTTTGAAATTCAGGAGCCCGTCGGGCTTAATACTGTCCTGCTGCGGCAAAGCATAAGTCAGCCATTTTTTACAGTCAATTTCGTCACATGCATCACTATGCGCCTCAATCGACTGTAAAAAATGGCTGATTTTTACTTCCCCTCGCTACGCATGATTAAGCCCACAGACTCCCGGCGATTTACCTTGAATAAGGCAAAGGTAGCAACCAAATGACCGATTACCAAGAATATCTGGACTTCCTCTACACCGCCCTGGAATCGAAGAACGAACGCAAACTGACGCTGTCTGAAACCACGACACTGGTGGGTGATATCGGCCTCAGCTCCCTGGAAGTCATGGAATTCATTGAGAAGATCGAGGACCATTTCGACATCTCTATACCACTGAATATACTCCCTGACGTGAATACCATTGGCGAGCTGGCGCAAAAAGTCCGGGAACTGAACTTCTGAGGTCCAGATCCTATGCTGTTTGACAAATTTCAATCCATGGCCGACTTCCAGGCCTCCCTCGCCGAGCAAGAGGTTGCCCCCTTTGGCGCCGTCACAGAGGAAATTCTCTCCGCCTCCGAGGGCGTGGTGCAGGGCCGCAAGGTTATACTGGCCGGCACCAACAATTATCTCGGCCTGTCTTACGACCCGCGCTGCATAAAAGCTGCCCAGGACGCCGCCCAACGCTGGGGCACAGGCACCACGGGGTCACGGCTGGCCAATGGCTCCTTCGCCGAACACCAGGCCCTGGAAGAGGAAATAGCGGAATTTTACGGCGTTAACCACGCCATTGTGTTCTCCACCGGGTATGCCGCGACGATGGGCATGTGCTCCACCCTGGCCGGTCCGGGAGATGTCATCCTCATGGATGGCGACAGTCACGCCAGCATTTACGCCGGGGTAAAGCTCAGTGGCGCCGAGGTTATTCGCTTCAAGCACAGCGACCCGGAAGATCTGGCCAAACGCATGCGCCGCCTGGGTGACCGGGCTGCCGGCCAGGCGCTGATTATCGCCGAGGGCATCTACTCCATGCTGGGTGACGTCGCCCCGCTGCAGGAAATTGCCGCCGTTAAACGAGAATATGGCGGCTACCTGCTGGTGGATGAAGCCCATTCCATGGGCGTGTTGGGCGACAGCGGCCGCGGCGCCGCACAAGCGGCCGGCGTGGAAGCCGATGTTGATTTCTCGGTTGGCACCTTCAGCAAAAGCCTCGGCGCTATCGGCGGTTTCTGCGTAAGCCCCCACGCGGAACTCGAGGCGATTCGTTTTTGCATCACCGCCTACATATTCACCGCATCATCATCACCCTCGGTGATCGCTTCGACACGAGAATCCCTGCGTATCATCAGCCAGGAGCCGCAGCTGCGAAAAAAGCTCTGGGACAACGCCAATCGCCTCTACAACGGATTGAAGTCCCTGGGGCTGCCCGTGGGGCCGACCGCCAGCCCGGTAGTGGCTGTTGCAATGGATGATCGCTCGGCGACCATTGACTGCTGGAAAGCACTGATGGACGCGGGCGTCTATGTCAACCTGGTGGTGCCGCCGGCCTCACCCTCAACCAATTTCCTGCTACGCAACAGCGTCAGCGCGGCTCATTCGCGCGAGCAGATCGATACCATCATTGCCGCCTACTCCGGTCTCAAAGATGCCGGCCTGATCAATCCATCCCAGGCCGCCTAGTGTACCTCGTCACTCATATTCTCACATTCAGAGCTTCCCGATTCGTTCGCTGCAAGGCGCAGTTCGCAGGGAATGGCGAGGTATACTAATGGAACAGATACTGATCACCGGCAATGGCCCATTGTGCGGTGAAGTTAGCGTCGCCGGGGCTAAAAACGCCGCCCTGCCCATTATTGCCGCCTCATTGTTGACAACTGAACCGCTGCAGATCAGTAATGTACCGGGTGTGCGCGACATAAACACATCCCTGCAATTGCTACAGTTGCTCGGCTGTGCGGTGGAACGCTCCGGCACCGACCTGACAATCCACAGCGCTGATGTCCATTCGGTCCACGTACCCTACGAGCAGGTCAAGACCATGCGCGGCTCCATTCTCCTGCTGGGCCCACTGCTGGCCCGGTTTGGCGAGGCCGATGTCTCCCTGCCCGGCGGGTGCGCCATCGGCTCCCGACCAGTCAATGAGCACATTGCCGGGCTCGAAGCCATGGGTGCCGATATCCACATCGAAGCGGGTTATATCAAGGCCGAGGCCAGCCGCCTGCGCGGTGCCCACTTCGCCTTCGATGTGCCCTCGGTAACAGCTACTGAAAATCTGATAATGGCAGCGGCGCTGGCGGACGGCACAAGCGTGCTGGAGAACTGCGCCCTGGAGCCCGAAATCGGGGACCTGGCCCGCTTGCTGCGCTCCATGGGTGGGAAAATTGACGGTGCCGGCACCAGTACAATCACTATCGAGGGTGTCAAAACCCTGCACGGCGCGCAGCACAGAGTGCCGCCAGACCGCATAGAAACCGGCACCTTTCTGGTAGCGGCCGCGGCAACACGGGGCGATATCCGGGTAACGGACACCAACCCCGATTTCCTGCACCACGTACTGGGCAAACTGGAGCAGGCTGGCGCCCGCCTGGCGCTGGGGCCGGACTGGATTCACCTGGATACCGGCGGCAGGCGTTGTCAGGCGGTCAATATTCATACCGCACCCTACCCCGCCTTTCCCACCGATATGCAGGCCCAGTTCATGGCGCTCAACGCCCTGGCCGAAGGCACGGCAACGGTGGTCGAGAACATTTTCGAAAACCGCTTCATGCATGTCGCCGAACTGCAGCGTATGGGTGCCGATATCGAGCTGCAGGGCCATACCGCCATCGTGCGCGGGCGTGAACGACTGCAGGGCGCACCGGTTATGGCCACAGATCTGCGCGCCTCGGCCTCCCTGATTATTGCGGCACTCGCTGCCGAGGGGGACACCACCATCGACCGGGTCTATCACCTCGATCGGGGCTATGACAATATCGACGGGAAATTGGCCGACCTCGGAGCCGATATCCGCCGCATCTGAGTATAGGCTGCAGGAATCAACATTATTGTGAGTCAGACATTCGCGCAAATTTCCGACCCCCACCTGAGCTCACTGGAAGGTGTACATGCGCGGGATCTGCTCAATAAGCGGGTGTTCGGCTACCTGTCCTGGCGCCGCAAGCGTCGCTTTGAACACCGGGCGGAGGT
>QNFR01000024.1 GCA_003646405.1 Gammaproteobacteria bacterium | reverse complement strand
GGGCTCCATCAATATCATCGCCACGGTGATGAATATGCGCGCTCCCGGTATGACTTACATGAAGATGCCGCTGTTCGTGTGGACGTGGCTGATCACCGCCTTCCTGCTGGTGGCGGTGATGCCGGTGCTGGCGGGTGCGGTGACCATGATGCTCATGGATGTCCACTTTGGTACCAGCTTCTTCTCCGCCGCCGGCGGTGGGGACCCAGTGCTGTTCCAGCACGTATTCTGGTTCTTCGGTCACCCCGAGGTGTACATCATCATCCTGCCGGCTTTTGGTGTGGTATCGCAGATTATCCCTGCGTTCTCCCGTAAGGCCCTGTTTGGCTACGACTCCATGGTGTACGCCACGGCGTCTATCGCTTTCCTGTCGTTTATCGTGTGGGCCCACCACATGTATACCGTGGGTATGCCCGTCGCCGGTGAGATGTTCTTTATGTACGCCACTATGCTGATTGCGGTACCCACCGGTGTGAAGGTGTTCAACTGGGTGACTACCATGTGGCGCGGCGCCCTCACTTTCGAGACACCCATGCTGTTCTGCATCGGCTTCCTGATACTGTTCACCATTGGCGGTTTCACCGGTTTGATGCTGGCCATCGCCCCGGCCGATTTCCAGTACCACGACAGCTACTTTGTGGTCGCCCACTTCCATTATGTGATGGTGGCGGGTGCGATATTCAGCATGTCGGCCGCGATCTATTACTGGTTGCCCAAGTGGTGCGGCCGCATGTACAACGAGAGCATGGGCAAGGCCCATTTCTGGATTTCATTTGTCGGTTTCAACCTGGCCTTCTTCCCACAGCACTTTGTGGGGCTGGCGGGAATGCCGCGTCGTATTCCGGATTACGCATTGCAGTTTACCGACTTCAACATGATGTCCAGTGTCGGCGCCTTCATCTACGGTGGCGCGCAGATCCTGTTTCTGTACAACGTGATTGCGACTATCGTGTCCGGCACGCCAGTCAGTGATGAGAAAGTCTGGGAAGGTGCGGAAGGTCTGGAATGGACGATTCCTACACCGGCGCCCTACCACACTTTCGAAACACCGCCCGCGGTAAGTTAAAGGACGGGTCGTGCTGAAACTGAGCAATAACCCCGCCGTCGACACCGCGACCAAATTGGTTGTGGTGGCGGTGGCGATGTTTGCTTTTGTTTTTGTGGTGATGGTGCCCTTATACAATGTGTTGTGTGATGTACTGGGCATCAACGGCAAGACCAGTGGCGAGGCCTATACAGCGGTGCAGACGCGTGTGGACGAGAATCGTACGGTGACCATACAGTTTATCACCACCAACAACGAGGGTATGCCCTGGGAGTTCAGTCCCACTACCACGGCTATGAAAGTGCACCCGGGTGCCGTGAACGATACGGTGTTCTTCGCCAGGAACCCCATGCCCCGGGCGATGGTAGCCCAGGCGATTCCCAGCATATCGCCGGCCCGGGCGGCAGAGTACTTTCACAAGACAGAGTGTTTTTGTTTCAACCAGCAACCGCTGGATGGTGAGACCGCGGCGGAGATGCCCCTGCAGTTCATTGTCGACCAGGACCTGCCCCGGGATATCAGGACCATCACCCTGTCCTACACGATTTTTGATGTAACAGATATGGCGAGCGGCGTGGTAGCCGCTCGCTGAAGCGCGGGTCGGGGAATCCGCGTTATATAAACGGAGAAATAAAATGACAAGTCAGACTTCCACAGAGTACGAACCGTATTACGTACCGACGAAGAGCAAGCTGGCCGTATGTGCAACGGCAGGCCTGATCCTGAGTATTTATGGCGCCGCCAGCATCATGAATGACATGACCTTTGGTGACCCGGATCAGGCCACCAACTCCTGGTCTATTTTCCTGTTCGGCCTGTTTTTCTTTGTGGCCACGCTGTTCGGTTGGTTCCGTACCACGATCAAGGAAAATATCGCGGGTATGAACAGCGCCCAGCTGAAGAGGTCCTACGTGTTGGGCATGTTCTGGTTCATATTTTCGGAAGTGATGTTTTTCTTCTGTTTCTTCGGCGTCCTGTTCTATGTGCGCAACCTGGCGGGTCCCTGGCTGGGGGGTGAGGGCGAGCGCGGGCGCATGAGCGAATTGCTGTGGCAAGGTTTTGAGTTCGCCTGGCCCATGATGCAAACGCCCCAGGAAGCGGTCGGTGGGGCCGCTGCCCAGGTCATAGCCAACAACGGCTCGTTCACCAGTGCTGAAACCAGCATGTCCTTCGCTGACGCGCACCACTGGTGGCAGTGGCTGCCGATGTGGAACACTATCATCCTGCTGTCGTCCAGCTTCACTTGCCATATCGCGCATATGGGCATCCTGGACGGCAACAAGAAAAAGTTCAACCTGTGGCTGGGCATTACGGTCGCCCTGGGCATGATCTTCCTGGTTCTGCAGGCGGCGGAATATCACGAAGCCTATGAGCTGTTCGGTCTGACCCTGAATTCGGGGATTTATGGCTCGACATTCTTCATGCTGACGGGTTTCCATGGTTTTCATGTTTTCATGGGCATGACAATGTTGCTTATCCAGCTGTTGCGCTCGGTGGTGGGTGGGCAGTTCACCGCCGATGACCACTTTGGTTTCGAGGCGTCCAGCTGGTACTGGCACTTTGTGGATGTGGTCTGGGTGTTCCTGTTCCTATTCGTATATATTCTTTAGTTGAAATGCCTCAGCCGGCACGATACGGCGTTGAAAATAGCCAAATAATGCTCATGTACTGTCGTGTACACTCCGCTTATTTGGCTATTTTCGCCTCGCCTAAAGCGCCTACTATTGGTGTCTCGCACTCGCCTGAGGTATTTTAACCGTCAGTTAATCGGGTTTTGAAGGGGTGCCCCGGGATGTGTGTGGTCCAGGCCCCGTGTCCCAGGGATTGCGATGACCCAGCTGGCCGGTGGCCACGCCGTAGATGATAATTGCCATCAGGCTGGCGGCCAGGGCCAGCCGGACTCCCAGGGAGTGGAAGGTGCGCCGTTTATTTTTGTCTCCCTGGTCTGTCATCAGAAAGTAAAATCCGCTTCCCAGGCTGGCGACCAGCGCCAGCATCAATAGTACAATCACAGCTTTTATCAATGGGGATCTCCTTCGGCGTATCAGCGCAGTATAAACCAGCATTGACCCTTTGGGTCGGGACATAGTATGGCGCATGCAAAAATGGGTTTTCAGTTTGAACCCGAGTGGCGTATCTCCTTGTTTACCGTGGTGATGATTACGCTGATGGTCAACCTGGGACTCTGGCAGCTACAACGGGCCCAGGAAAAGGCCGCACTGGCAGCGGCCTTTGCACAACGGCAGGTGCAGCGCCCTGCCCTGCTGTCTGAGCTATGGGACAAACCGGCCGCTGCGCTGGCCTATACTCCGGCGCAGCTAAGCGGCACTTTTTTGCAGGATGAGTATTTTTTGCTGGATAATCGCATAAGCGGCGGCCGTTTCGGTTACGAAGTGCTCGGCATCCTGCAACTGGGCGATGGCAGTGGAACCGTGCTGGTGAACCGCGGTTGGATAGCCGGTGACCCAGCCCGGCGGGAGCTGCCAGATGTGCCTCCGGTGCCGGGCCGGGTAAATTTGACCGGCCATGTGTATGTGGCGCCGGGTGTACCCTACCTGCTGGCGGAGCAGCGGCTGGAGGCGGGCTGGCCAAAGCGGATACAGGCGGTGGAGATGGATAAAATGCAGCCGCCGATAATGGCAATGACCCGTGGTGTCGTATTCCCCTACCCCGTTCGTATCGATGCCGACGCCTCGGGCGCATTACTGGTGGATTGGAAAGTGGTGAATATGAGCCCGCAGAAGCATCAGGGTTACGCGGTACAATGGTTCGCTATGGCCGCGGTACTGTTTGTTTTTTATGTGCTGCGTTGCAGCAATCTATGGCAATTGCTAAGCGCATCCAGAAGGACTCGAGATTAGATGGAAAAAATGAATCAGATTAACAAGAACCGCATGGTCTTGTTGTTGATTGCCGGCATCCCGGTGACAGTGATCCTGGTGGCCAGCTGGATGTGGTACTTTGTGGTCAATGGCGACCTGGATCTGGTGGGGCTGTTGGGCACAGCCAACAGGGGTGCTCTGGTACAGCCACCACGGCAGTTGGATGAACATGAACTCAGGGATGCCAATGGACTGAGCGTCAAATACGCGGATCTGGAGCCGCGGTGGACTATGCTGGTGCCGGGCAAGGGTGCACTTTGTAATGAGATTTGCGAGCATAGCCTTTATCTGACGCGGCAAATCCATGTGGCCATGGGCGAGGGGTTTAATCGACTGCAACGCATGTATATCAGCGACAGCAGCGTGGAAAATACAGAGCTGCAGGTACAGGAACTCAGTGACCACCGCCCTGCCCCATCCGGGTTTGCGCAATACCTGGCGAGTGAGCATCCGGGTCTCAAGGCATTGAAAATAGATAGCGGGGACTATGGGCCGCTGCTTGCTGAGCATGGTGAAGACCCCAGCACATGGTATTTGGTGGATCCTCAGGGTTGGATCATGATGTCCTACAACGGTGAGGTTTCTTACAAGGACGCGATCTCCGATATAAAGTTTTTGCTCAAGAACTCCAGCGAGTGACCGCACCATGACAAATGCACCAATGACAGAGCGAGCAACCTGGCGCGACTACAAAGAGCTGACCAAGCCCAATGTCGTACTCCTGATGATTCTCACTTCCGCCATCGGCATGTTCATGGCGGTGCCGGGTATGGTGCCGCTTAACGCCCTTATCCTGGGTAACCTCGGCATAGCCTTGTGCGCGGGGGCCGCCGCCGCTATCAATCACCTGGTTGATCAGGGTATCGACCAGCACATGGCGAGGACCCACAAGCGGCCGATTGCGCAGGGTCGGCTCACTACACGGCAGGCAGCGATATTTGCGGCTGTTAGTGGCGGGCTGGGCATGGCCATTTTACTGATCTGGGTGAATGCGCTCACCGCATGGCTAACCCTGGCTTCACTGCTTGGCTACGCTGTTGTCTACACCCTGTTTCTGAAGCGCGCTACTCCGCAGAATATCGTGATCGGCGGCCTGGCTGGCGCCGCCCCTCCCCTGCTCGGCTGGACCGCTGTGACGGGGGAAATCCACGGCCACGCCCTGTTGCTGGTATTGATTATTTTTGCCTGGACGCCGCCGCATTTCTGGGCGCTGGCCATTCACCGCAAGGCGGAATATGCGGCCGTGGATATTCCCATGTTGCCGGTGACACACGGCGTGGCGTTTACCAAGCTGCACATACTGCTCTATACGGTGATCATGTTCCTGATCACTCTGTTGCCCTATGCCACGCGCATGAGCGGGCCTCTTTACCTGTTGGGTGCAGTGGTTCTGGGAGCTGGCTTTCTGTATTGGGCGGTTGTGCTGATGCGCGGCAAAAACCCCAATGCACCGATGAAAACCTTCAGGTATTCCATTACCTATCTGATGGCGCTTTTCATCGTTATGCTGGTAGATCACTACATATTTCCGGTGAGTACATTATGACGATACAGAATGACCAGGTCAGAACCAGACAGTCCCGTGGCATTAAGGTTACGGTTCTGGCGCTGGCCCTTTTCATAGCCGCGGTGGTGGCCGGGTTTGTCTATAGGATACAGCAGCCCCGGGTTATGACTTCCACCGAAATGAAGATAAATGGCCTCTATCTTCTGGATATTCCGCGGAAAATCGACGAATTTCAGCTTATAGATCATCGTGGCGAACCCTTTACCAGGGAGCGGCTGGAGGGTGTGTGGACCCTGGTGTTCTTCGGTTATACCTATTGTCCGGATGTCTGCCCCACCACCATGACTTTCCTCAACGGGTTCATGGAACACCTGGAGGGCACCGAGGCCGAGGATACCGAGGTTGTGATGGTCACCGTGGACCCGGCCAGGGATACGGTGGCACAACTGGCTGGCTACGTGCCCTACTTCAATACAGGGTTTACCGGAGTGACCGGGGAGTTTCTGGATATTCACCGTTTTGCCACAGGCCTGAATGCCCCCTTTCGCAAGGTGCCGGGACAGGATGAGAACTATCAGGTAGACCATAGTGCCAATGTGGTACTTATTAATCCGCGCGGTGATTATCACGGTTTTTTCAAAGTCCCCCTGGACCTGGCCAAGATGAAAGTTACCTATCGCTCGGCGCGGGTGTTGTGGGATCACTAATATTTCTAGTGGTTTAGATAGTCGTAAGCACTCACTATCTAATTCGGCTGTCCGGCTTCGGTCGGCTTACATAGAGAGTTCTATTATGGATTCAACTCCTCCGATTGTACTGGTAGATGGCTCCTCATACGTCTACCGTGCCTTTCACGCGCTGCCGCCACTGACTAATTCCCGGGGGCAGGCCACCGGGGCGGTCAAAGGCGTTATTAGTATGTTGCGCCGCTTGTGTAAGGATTACCCACAAAGCCCGATTGCAGTGGTGTTTGACGCCAAAGGCAAGACTTTCAGGGATGACATGTATGCATTGTACAAGGCGCACCGGCCACCCATGCCGGATGAGCTGCGCGGACAGATCGAACCTATCCATGAGATCGTCAAAGCGATGGGTCTGCCATTTATTTGTGAACCAGGCGTGGAAGCAGACGATGTTATCGGTACGCTGGCGCGACAGGCCAGCGAGCAGGGCAGGGACGTCGTTATTTCTACCGGCGACAAGGATATGGCACAGCTGGTTGACCACCATATCACCCTGGTGAACACCATGACCGATACGGTAATGGACGAGGCGGGGGTGGTGGACAAATTCGGTGTGGGGCCGGGGTTGATCATCGATTTTCTGGCCCTGATGGGGGACAAGGTGGACAACATTCCCGGTGTGGCAGGGGTAGGGGAGAAGACCGCCCTGGGCCTGTTACAGGGGTTGGGAAGTGTCGATCAGATCTACGCCGACCTGGATAAGGTGGCCGACCTCGAGTTTCGTGGCGCCAGGACCATGGGGGCCAGGCTGGCGGCCCAGAAGGACAACGCCTATTTGTCCTATGCTTTGGCGACCATCAAAACCGATGTGGCGCTGGACCAGACACCCGAACAACTGCACAACAGCGAGCCTGACCGCGATGCGCTGGTGGACTGGTATACGAGAATGGAGTTCCGGTCGTGGCTGGAAGACCTGTTGCAGGAGGGGGTGGCGACGCCAAATGCACCGGTGGAGACTGTCGAGGTTTGCTATGACATCGTCACCGAGCAGGGCGCGCTCGATGCCTGGCTGGAGAGGCTCTGGGCAGCAGATCTTTTTGCGTTCGATACGGAAACCACCAGTCTGGACTATATGGAGGCGCAGGTGGTTGGGGTGTCTTTTGCCATTGAGCAGGGGGAGGCCGCTTATGTGCCGCTGGCCCATGACTACCTCGGTGCGCCGCGGCAACTGAACCGGGAGGCGGTGCTGGAGCAGTTGCGCCCCCTGCTGGAAGACGAACAGCAGGCCAAGGTAGGGCAAAATCTCAAATACGATGCCAGTGTGCTGGCCAATCACGGTATAAGCCTGCGCGGCATTCGCTTCGACACCATGCTGGAATCTTATGTACTGGACTCCACGGCTACCCGCCACGATATGGACAGCCTGGCACTGAAATACCTGGGCCAGAAAACCATTCATTTTGAAGACGTGGCCGGCAAGGGCGCGAAACAGCTGACGTTTAACCAGATCAATGTGGAAGAGGCGGGGCCCTACGCGGCGGAGGATGCGGATATCACCCTGCGCTTGCATCAAACGCTGTGGCCCAGACTGGAAGAAGAGGGCGGCCTATGCTCTGTGTTCAGGGATATTGAGTTGCCGCTGGTTCCGGTGCTGTCGCGTATCGAGCGCCAGGGGGCGCTGATATCCAGGGAATTGCTGCAGCAACAGAGCGCTGAGTTGGGGGCCCGTCTGCTGGAACTGCAGGGCATGGTACATGAGCTGGCGGGGCAGGAGTTCAACCTGGGATCGCCCAAGCAACTGGGCCAGATCCTGTTTGAAAAACTCGAGCTCCCGATACTCAAGAAAACCCCGAAAGGTGCGCCATCCACCGCCGAAGAGGTACTGGCAGAACTGGCTCTGGACTACCCCCTGCCAAAATTGCTGCTCGAATACCGCAGCCTCAGTAAATTGAAGTCAACCTACACGGACAAGTTGCCGGAGATGATCAAACCTGCCACGGGCAGGGTGCACACCTCCTACCACCAGGCGGTGACCGCCACCGGCAGGCTCTCGTCTTCGGATCCCAACCTGCAGAATATCCCGATTCGTACAGAGGAGGGCAGGCGCATTCGCCAGGCCTTTATCGCGCCGGATGGCTACCGCATTGTGGCGGCGGATTACTCCCAGATTGAGCTGCGCATCATGGCTCATCTGTCTGCCGATGTGGGCCTGCTCAAGGCTTTCAAAGAGGGGCGGGATGTGCACAAAGCGACGGCCGCTGAGGTGTTTGAGGTGGACCTGGAGGAGGTTTCCGGCGATCAGCGGCGCAAGGCCAAGGCGATAAATTTCGGCCTGATCTACGGGATGTCTGCGTTTGGTCTGGCCAAACAATTGCACCTGGGGCGCAAGGAGGCACAGCAGTATATTGACCGCTATTTTGAGCGCTACCCGGGGGTTCGGGACTATATGGACAGGACGCGCGCGCTGGCGAAGGAACAGGGTTACGTCGAAACCCTGTTCGCTCGTCGCCTCTACCTGCCGGAAATCAACGCCCGCAATAAAATGCGGGTACAGGCCGCTGAGCGCACGGCCATCAATGCACCGATGCAGGGCACCGCGGCGGATATCATCAAGAGGGCGATGCTGGCGGTAGATGCCTGGCTGCAGGGCGGTTCGGTGGACGCCCGCATGATTATGCAGGTGCACGATGAACTGGTGTTCGAGGTGGCGGCGGGGGAGGTGGGTCCGGTCAGTGATGAGATCCGCCGCTTGATGTCGGGTGCGGCTGAGTTGTCGGTTCCCTTGTTGGTTGAGGTCGGGGTGGGGGATAACTGGGACGAAGCCCACTAGGGTTGTTTTGCGACCGCCCCATTCTGGTAGGAGGATGCCTGCTGCGCACGGGCACAGGCATCCTCCTACCAGAACGGGACTCCATCGAAAATCTTGTCCCCATATTGAACTTTTCGCAATCACCCCGGTCTTAATTTACGTAGCGAGAGCTACATCCCTGAGTGGCTTATCTCCATGAGTTACTGGGAGCAAGTCTCTAATCCCCAGAGACTTTATGTGTCCCGGTTGCCTTTCCCCTAGAGGCGACCGGGTTTTTTTATCCCTTTTTTTATGCTTCTTTCGTCTCATCGCCTTCATAAGCACTGGTATCTGTGAGCCAGGCATCCAGTACCTTGATGAGTTCCTTGTGTCCGCTGTGTTTCGTTGCAGAGAAAAGCTGCACACTGGCCAGTTCCCTGTACGGCTGCAGCTCGGAGCGAACTTTTAGCAGGGTGCTGCTGGCAGGGCCTCTTTTCAATTTATCCGCCTTGGTCAGCAGGATATGTACTGGCATGGAGGCCTCCAGCGCCCAGGTCAGCATCTGCTGGTCGAAGGGTTGCATGGGGCGACGGACGTCCATCAGCAGGATTAGCCCGCGCAGGCACTGTCTTTTCTGCAGGTAATTTTCCAGTTGTTTGGTCCACTCACGCTTGACTGCCAGGGGCACTTTGGCGAAGCCGTAGCCGGGAAGATCGACCAGGCGTTGGCTGTCGGTGAGCGCGAAGAAGTTGATAAGTTGCGTCCGCCCCGGGGTCTTGGACGTCTTGGCCATCTTTTTGTTGCCTGTTAAGCTATTGATTGCGCTGGATTTTCCGGCATTTGATCGGCCGGCAAAGGCCACCTCCCAACCGTCGTCCGGGGGGCACTGGGACAGTTTGCTGGCGCTGGTTAGAAATTCTGCCCTGCGATAGCTGGGGGCGGATGGCTGGTTCACTTGATCGGGATCAGACATTACGCGGTATTGCCTTTTTCGGAGAGGGTATCTCGTATATAATGCCACAGCTTTTTTCGCTTGTTATCAAATGCTTGCGTGTTAAGTTCATCCATAGTGAATTAGAGGTCTAACATGAAAAAACTTTTTGCTGCTGTTTTGATGGTATCTGCCGCTGGCGCGCTGGCCGGTCCCGATATGGAGAAGTACAACAAAAGTTGTGCCGTATGCCATGCTAGTGGCGCGGCCAACGCACCCAAGACTGGTGACGCTGCTGCCTGGGAGCCGCGCATGGCCAAGGGTATGGAAGTATTGCTGGTATCTGTGAATACCGGTCTTAATGCCATGCCTCCCAAAGGTATGTGTTTTGACTGTACGGACGATGACTACAAAGCCATAATTGAGTATATGGCCACGCCCGCTAAGTAAGTACGCTCACCCACGTTTTATCTGGAATTGACATGAAGCAAGTTGTATTCCTGCTCGGCCTGGCTATAGGTTGGTCTCAAACTGGTTTTGCCGCCGACGTCAACCTTACAGGGGATGTCGCGGCAGGGAAGAACAACAGTGTTGCCTGTGGCGTATGCCACGGGGCCGATGGCAACAGCGCTGCCGCCAGCTTTCCCAAGCTGGCGGGACAGGGCGAGAGGTATCTGGTCAAACAAATGGTGGATATCCGCGATGGAGCGCGTACGGTGCCCACCATGGCCGGGCAACTGGACGGCAAGTCCGACCAGGATCTGGCTGATATCGCCGCTTATTATGCCGCCCAGACCCGCTCCGGCGGTCAGACTGATCCGGAGCTTCTGGCCCTGGGTGAAAAGGTTTATCGCAGTGGTGTTGCCGAGCGTAGCGTTGCCGCCTGTAGCGCTTGTCATTCACCCACTGGCAACGGTAATGCCCCTGCCGGGTTCCCGGCGCTGGGTGGCCAGCACGCGCAATACACCGCCGCTACGCTGCGTGCGTACCGCAAGGGCTACGAGGACGCATCCGGTCGCACTAATGATGGTGACGCACAAATCATGCGTATCACGGCCTTTGGTCTGAGTGACGGTGAAATTGATGCGGTGTCGAGCTACATAGCCGGCCTGAAGTAATCCGGTCGCGGTAAAAAGGTGGCATTTATGCCACCTTTTTTTTCAGCCAAAGAACATCGTGCCCGATCTGTTGTCTCATTATTCTGGAAACTGCAGTTGGGCACGGAAATGTGTGTAAGATATTGATCCAACGGTGATTTCTTGGATTATGCACTGCACTTTTATGGAGAAAATTATGATCAAACGCCTGCTGTTACCCCTATTTTTGCTGGTAGTCACCCCCCTCATTGCGGTGGCGGAAGATACTGTGCAGAGCTATGAAGAGGGCACGCACTACGACCTGATTACCCCGGCGCTTAGAACTGCCGACCCCGATAAGATCGAAGTGGCCGAGTTCTTCTGGTACGGCTGTGGCCATTGCTACACTTTTGAGCCCATGATCGAGCAATGGAAGAAGTCATTGCCCGAGGACGTGGATTGCCAAGGTTCTCCAGCGATATGGAATGCGCAGATGGAGTTGCACGCCAGGGCATTTTACACAGCACAAGTATTGGGCGTGCTGGATACCATGCACCCGGTGCTATTTCAGGCCATGAACGTAGATCGTAAGCGCCTCTCTTCGGAGGCGGAAATTGCTGAGCTATTTACGGCCAACGGGGTATCCGCCGAGGATTTCGATAAGGCGTTCAATTCATTTGGCGTCAGTAGTCAGGTGCGCCAGACCAATGCCCGCGCCCGCGCCGCCAAAATTACCGGCACACCGGCGCTGATGGTCAACGGTAAATACCACATCAGCACGCGCAGGGCGGGCAGTCAGGCCAATATGTTGCAGGTTGCCGAGTTCCTGATCGAAAAGGAGCGGGCTGCCAGGGGGAATTGATACCACTGTCGCGGCCGGATGCCGCCTTGCCGCTCTGGGAGTCGGAGCGATAGCTGCCGCAAATGATGCCAATCTACATGCCCGATCTTTTTTGCCGTGAAGGGGTAAACCCAGGTTAAATGACCAACCATGCGGGAACGGGCAGGCCTTTGTTTTCCAAAAACACAGGGTTGAATAGCTTGCTCTGGTAGCGATTACCGTAATCACACAGGACTGTGACGATAGTGTGGCCGGGGCCCAGGTGCTCCGCCAGGCGCACGGCGCCGGCGATATTAATGCCGGAAGAGCCGCCCAGGCACAGGCCTTCGTTCTGCAGCAGATCAAAAATATAGGGCAGGGCCTCCTGATCGCTGATATTGAATGAAACATCGACCCTGGCCCGGGCGACGTTGTCAGTGACGTGGTTGATACCAATCCCCTCAATAATGGAACTACCTGCGCTGGGTTGTAACTCGCCACTGTGAAAAAACTCGTAAAGAGATGCGCCGTCCGGGTCTGCTATGCCCACAACCACATCCTGGTTGCGTTCTTTCAGGGCCGTGGATATGCCGGCGAGTGTACCGCCGGTACCCACGGCGCAGATAAAGCCATCGACGTTGCCATCGGTTTGATCCCAGATTTCAGTACCGGTGGTACGGTTGTGGATGTCCATATTTGCCAGGTTGTCGAACTGGCGGGCCCAGATGACATTCTGTCCCTCCCGCTTGGCAAACTCCTGTGCCAGGCGCTCAGCCGTGTGTATGTAGTGGTTTGGGTCCTTATAGGAGGTGGCGGTCACCAGGTGCAGGTCCGCGCCCAGTAGTTCGAGGGAGTCGATTTTTTCTTTGCTCTGGGTGATGGGCATTACCACAGTACTTTTGTAACCCAGCGCGTTGGCCAGCAGGGTCAGTCCAATACCGGTATTTCCCGCGGTGCCTTCGACAATGCGACCGCCGGGCTGCAATTCGCCGGATTTCTCCGCACTGCGAATGATGCCCAGGGCCGTGCGATCCTTTACTGACCCCCCGGGATTGAGGAATTCCGCTTTGCCCAGGATGGTACAGCCGGTCTGTTCCGATACCTGCTTGAGGTGTAGCAGGGGGGTGTTGCCAATTAGTTGGGTTACATCAGTGGCGGTGTGCACGCTGTCTTCTCCACAAAAAAATCCATGCTGAGTATGCCACAGCGTTGCCTGGGGTTCAGGGCTTTGTCACCGTATAGCGTTGATATACCATGACGCTCAGTCCCAGGGCCAGCAGGGTGACCAGGAACATGGACGCCAACATGGGCGTGGGTGTGTCCTGCAGGAGGGCTCCAACCAATGCAGTGGCGGCGGCGGACATGGACATCTGGATAAAACCCATGAGTGCCGAGGCGGTACCGGCAATATGAGGGAACGGGCGCAGGGCGACGGCCATGGCATTAGGCAATAACAGCCCCATCCCGGTGGCGTAGAACACCATGGGCAGAACCAGAGCGGTGATGCTGTCGGGAAACTGTTGCGCCCAAAGCCACATGACCCCAGTGGCGATTGCCACGAGGGTGGCACCGAGCAATATCGTCTGTTCTGAGTCGTAGTATCTGGTCAGCCGGGCACTGACACCGCTGCCCAGCATGTATCCCACGACCGAGGATAAGAAGATGAGACCGAAATACTCCACGGGCACACCGAGCATTTCGATGTATACGAAGCTGGAACACGACAGGTAGACCATAAAGCCCGCGTATGCCAGGCCGCTGGCGACAGCAGCTGAAAGATACAGCGGGTCGCGAAACAACTGACCAAAGTTACGGGCAATAACCAGTGGATGCAGGCTCTGAGGCTGGCATAGGGACTCCGCCAGGTAGATATGGATGAGCACGATCATTACCATGCCGTACACACCCAGAAATACGAAAATACTGGGCCAGGGTAACATTAGCAGCAAGACTCCACCGATGCTGGGGGCGACCGCCGGGGCCAGGGCCGTCAGTATGGCGATTAATGAGAGCGCCCGTGCGGCGCGAGTGGGCCCGAACACATCGCGGGTAATAGTTCTGGCCAGGGTTGGTCCAACACAGGCGCCTATTCCCTGGATAAAACGAAACAGAAGTAGCTCCTCGACACTGGAGGACAAACTGCAGCCAATGCAAGCGACAACAAACACCAGGGTACCGCCGACCAGGATTGGCTTGCGTCCAAAGCGATCCGCCATAGGGCCGCACGCCAAATGGAAGATGGCAAAGCCCGTGAGATAGGCGCTCAGGGTCAGGTGCATGTGGCTGATATCGGTATCCAGAGCAGATATCATGGTCGGCATGGCCGGCAGATACATGTTGACACTTAGCGGGCCCAGAGCTACCAGGGCTGCCAGTAGCGCCAACAGCCAGGGGGAGTTGTGGGACAGGTGTCGATGGGCCATGGGTCGGCGATGCCTTTGCATAAACGGAGTGTAATGGTTGGAGTTACGGCAGTATGATACCCCAGGACTTGAACACCGCTGTAGCAAGAAAGGCATAGTCCGGAACGCTCACCAGAGGGGTGTTCACTGCCGGGAGCAGACCGGGTGGGCGCGGCACCGAATTGGGTGGCTCCCTGGAGACTCGCTGAATGTGCACTTTATCCGCCGCAGTACACCAGCCAAAAGTGTCGGGTTCTACCATAAAATCGTCTTGTCAGAGATATGGTCAAGGGGCAATTCGGTACGTTGCACTACCCGGCGCAACTCAAAGCTGGAGTGTACGCCGGTGACCCCTGGTATACGGGTCAGCCTGCCCAGCAGGAATTTCTCGTAGTATTCCATGTCCGGCACCACTGCCCTGAGCAGATAATCCGAGGATTGGCCCGTAACCACGGAACACTCCATCACTTCAGCGTAACCTGCCACCTCCGCCTCGAAAGCCTCGAAGCGGTCCGGGGTGTGACGGTCCATGCTGATGCCTATGTAGGCGGTGAGCTTGAGGCCCAGCATCGCCTGGTTGAGCAAGGTGACATGGGCGCGGATGATGCCTGACTGTTCCAGCCGTTTTACCCGACGGGAACAGGGGGTGGGAGAAAGGCCCACGGCGTCGGCCAACTCCAGATTACTGATACGGGCATTGGCCTGCATAGCCTGTAGAATTTTCCGGTCGGTGCGATCGAGTTTCAAAATAAGGCCCTCCTGGAATCACTGTTGATGCTACCGCATTTAAAAAATAGAGAATATCACTCAATTATTATATAAAAATAGGCATATATTGCACATAGTAGACAATAATATCGATTATTTGCAACCAATCTCTCTTGTTCACCGCCTATACTGTGCACTCGGCTGATAAGTCAACTGTTGTGGTGGGCGCTGGCGGGATTACCCTTCTGAACAGTGCTCCGTACCTTGCCTCACGAGGGCGCGTACCCCGGACAAAACCGGGCAGGTGAGCAGCCTCTAACTACACAAATTTCAGGGAGTCACGCATGAGCAGTTTCGATCACCACAAATACCAGCCCTTCCAGCCCATTGCGATGGATGCCAGGCGTTGGCCTGACCGGATCATAGATACGGCGCCCCTGTGGTGCAGCGTGGACCTGCGCGATGGCAATCAGGCCCTGATCGAACCCATGACTGCGCACCAGAAATCATGTCTCTGGGACCAGTTGGTCAAGCTCGGCTTCAAGGAGATTGAGGTGGGTTTTCCCTCTGCATCGAGCCCCGACTATGATTTTGTTCGTGAGTTGATCGAAAATGATCGAATTCCACAGGATGTAACGATCCAGGTACTCACCCAGGCCCGGCCGGAGCTGATCGAGAAGACCTTTGAGTCCCTGCAGGGAGTGAGTCGCGCGATTGTGCACCTTTACAACTCCACATCCACGGTGCAGCGGGAGCAGGTGTTCGGCCTGGACCGCCAGGGCATCGTTGATATCGCAGTCAACGGTGCTGAACTGGTAAAAGCCTGTGCCGCTAAGTACCCGGAAACCGAGTGGGTGTTCGAGTACTCGCCGGAGAGCTTTACCGGCACGGAGCTGGACTTCGCTGTAGAGATTTGCAACGCTGTGACGGCGGTTTGGCAACCGACCCCCGAGCACCCGGTGATCATCAACCTTCCCGCCACCGTTGAGATGAGTACGCCTAATGTGTATGCGGACCAGATCGAGTGGTTCTGCGACCGGGTGCAGAACCGCGAGAGCCTGCTTATTTCATTGCACACCCATAATGATCGGGGCTGTGCAGTAGCCGCCGCGGAACTGGGCGTGCTGGCCGGTGCAGACCGGGTGGAGGGTACCCTCATGGGTAATGGAGAACGCACCGGCAACATGGATATTATCACCATGGCCATGAACCTCTATAGCCAGGGCGTGGACCCAAAACTGCAACTGGGCCAGATGGATGAGATTATCCAGATCACCAGGGAGTGCACCCAACTGCCGGTACATCCGCGCCACCCTTACGCCGGTGAGCTGGTATTCACGGCATTCTCTGGCAGTCACCAGGATGCTATCAAGAAATGCCTCTCCAGGCGCGATGATCGGGAGCCCTGGGAAGTAGCTTATCTGCCAATCGACCCGGAAGATATCGGTCGCTCCTACCAGGAGGTCATTCGTATCAATAGTCAGTCCGGCAAGGGCGGTATCGCCTACGTGCTGGAGCGGGATTACGGTTTGGATTTGCCGCGCTGGTTACAGATCGACTTCAGTTCGTCGGTGCAGGCTTACGCTGAAGAGCGCGAGTCTGAAGTGGACTCCCAGGAGATTTACCGGTTGTTCCAGCAGGCCTACCTCACGCCTGATGGCCGCTGGAGTCTGGGCAATTATCAGGTGAGTCGCGAAGATAACGTGGACAAGCTGCAGGCGGAGCTATCGCACGGTTCCACCAGCCACAGCTTGTCCGGTACTGGCAGTGGCGTCGTCGCGTCATTTGTCGATGCCATGCAACGCTTTACCGGCAAGCAGATAGTATTGGTGGAGTACACTGAACATGCCTTGAGCCACAGTGCCGATGCCGAGGCGATTTGTTACATACAACTGAATATCGATGGTGATCGTTACTGTGGTGTTGGTCGCAGTCACGACATTATTCAGGCTTCGCTGGACGGCATTCTCGGCGCTATTAACAAGGCAAGCCAGAGTGATCAGAACGTCGCGGCCTGACCTCCGGTAAATCGGTATGCCGCCTCGCGGGTTTATCCCCGCGAGGCGGCAAAAGCAACAGCCACCATGTAATTCGAGAGATTATTGTGTTACAACCTGTGTCCATGTAAGGCGGACTTGCAAGCCGCCGCACCACGGTGGTTGTGGGTAATGGGTAGTCACCTGACAATAGCAAATGAATCGAGCTGGCTGCGGCTGAAGCGGCTTTTCGGCGAGTCCTTTTCGGGGGGGTTGGTATATCGGCGACGCGCCTACGACGTGGAGCGGGTGGACGAGCTGCTCGATAAGCGACGACGCAACGCCTACCGCTACATACTGCTGTTATTAGCGGTAATCCTCCTGCCTATAGCCGCACACAATCTGTATGTTGGCAAGCTGGTGCCCGCCATAGGGGGGTTGCTGTTGCTGGGTATTCTGATGGCGAATATCCTGTTGTTGAGCATGAACCGGGAGGCTTTCCTGTCTCCGCCGCTGGTACTGCTGCTGAGCATCTCGCTGTTATTGCTTTCGATTTACTATGGCCAGAATCACAGCCTGTATTTGCTTTACCCACTGTTGGTTGCGCTCCCCGTACTGTTGAAAACTCGCTGGGCAGTATTGTGGGGGGTATTGAGCGGCTTGCTGGTGGCGCCGCTGGTGTTCGCCCAGCATGACAGTATCACGGCCATCGTGATCGGCCTGAGCATGGGGCTCACGTGGCTGGTCAGTGCCTGGTTGGTGTATGTGGTGACAGAGCAGTCCCGCCGTCTCAAGGACATGGCAATTACCGACCCGCTGACCGGCGCATATAATCGCCGTTATCTGGAATTGCAGGCAGCAAAGGCCCTGGAGTTGTGGCACCGTTATCAGCGACCGGCCTCCCTGTTGCTTATAGACATCGATTATTTCAAGCGGGTCAATGATAAATATGGCCACGCTGTTGGCGATGCGGCGATTAAGGCCCTGGTGGATGTGATCTCCCGGCGGATACGCAGCGTGGATACCCTGTGCCGTTTCGGTGGCGAGGAGTTTGTGCTGTTGCTGAGTGAAACGGGTATCGACGACGCGGAGAAAGTTGCCAACAAGCTGCGCGTGGCGGTGGCAGGCGAGAATATCTTACCCAAAGGCAACATGACTATTAGCGTGGGTGTCGCCGGTGTGACGGGGACGGGCGATCTGGATTACTGGCTCAACCTGGCCGATACTGCGATGTATCTCGCCAAGAAGAGCGGTCGCAATCGCGTCGAGGTGGCTGAGCCTGTACAGCTGCCACAGGAGCCGCTGGCGAAGACTGTGCCCGACTGGCGTTGATGGCAGGGGAGATAGCGGTGCGTGGATTCTGCGGGAGGATTTACAAACCCTGATTGCCCAGGGCCAGTAGGAGCCGCTACCGGGTAGGGTGCGTACCGCGCACCAGCTATACCTTGATAGGCAGCGACCGCGAATGATTAATCCAGCAGCGAAAGATCCCGCACCGCGCCCTTGTCGGCGCTGGTAACCATTTTGGCATAGACCTTCAGGGCGGTGCTTATTTTGCGTGGCCGCGCCGCCTGTGGTTGCCAGGCGTTGCCCCCCAGTGCCTCCATGATCTGGCGGCGCTGCGCCAGTTCATCGCTGCTCAGTGCGACGTTGATGGTTCGCGTGGGAATATTGATTTTGATAATATCGCCGCTGTGCACCAGTCCGATAGCACCACCTGCGGCCGCTTCAGGTGAGGCGTGGCCGATAGACAGGCCGGAGGTGCCGCCGGAGAAGCGGCCGTCGGTCAGCAGGGCGCAGGCTTTGCCCAGGCCTCGGGATTTAAGATAGCTGGTAGGATATAGCATCTCCTGCATGCCGGGCCCGCCGCGTGGCCCCTCGTAACGAATAATGACCACAGCGCCGGGCATGACCCTGTCGTTGAGGATGTCGTCGACAGCGGACTCCTGGCTCTCGCAGATATGAGCGGGGCCGGAGAACACCAAAATGCTTTCGTCCACCCCGGAGGTTTTCACCACGCAGCCGTCCTTGGCGATATTGCCGAACAAGACCGCCAGGCCGCCCTCCATCGAATAGGCGTTTTCCAGGGAGCGAATACAGCCACCGCTGCGATCGGCGTCCAGGCTGGGCCAGCGTGTGTCCTGGCTGAACGCAGTTTGTGTAGGAATACCGCCCGGGCCGGCGCTGAAGAATTTGTGTACCGCCGGGTCCTGGGTGCGTACGATATCCCAGTTATCCAGAGCCTCGCCCAGTGTCTTGCTGTGGATGGTGGAGCAGTCTGTATGCAACAGCCCGGCACGATCCAGTTCCCCCAGGATCCCCATGATGCCGCCGGCCCGATGCACATCCTCCATGTGATACAGGGGCGTGTTGGGTGCCACCTTGCACAGCTGCGGTATGTTGCGCGACAGGCGGTCGATATCCGTCATGGTGAAATCCAGCTGTGCCTCCTGTGCCGCCGCCAGCAGGTGCAGGATGGTGTTGGTCGAGCCGCCCATGGCGATATCCAGGCTCATGGCATTTTCGAAGGCCTGGAAGTTGCCGATATTGCGCGGCAGTACCGATTCGTCGTCTTCTTCATAGTATCGCTTGCACAGCTGCACCACGATTCGTCCGGCGCGCAGAAACAATTGTTCCCGGTCGGCGTGTGTGGCCAGCATGGAACCATTGCCCGGCAGGCTCAGGCCCAGGGCCTCGGTCAGGCAGTTCATGGAGTTGGCGGTGAACATGCCGGAGCAGGAGCCGCAGGTGGGGCAGGCGGAGCGCTCGTATTCCTCGACTTTTTCGTCACTGGCGGAATCGTCCACGGCGATAACCATGGCATCGACCAGGTCCAGCTTGTCCTCGGATAGTTTGCTCTTGCCGGCTTCCATTGGCCCGCCGGAGACAAACACGGCGGGAATGTTAAGGCGCATGGCGGCATTGAGCATTCCCGGGGTGATCTTGTCGCAGTTGGAGATACAGACCATGGCGTCGGCGCAGTGGGCGTTGACCATATACTCGACGGAATCACAGATGATGTCCCGGGAAGGCAAGCTATACAGCATGCCGTCGTGACCCATGGCGATACCATCGTCCACGGCGATGGTGTTGAATTCCTTGGCGACACCCCCGGCGGCCTCGATTTCCCTGGCGACCAGTTGCCCCAGGTCCTTCAGGTGCACGTGTCCGGGTACAAACTGGGTAAAGGAATTCACCACCGCGATGATGGGCTTCTGGAAGTCGTCATCCTTCATCCCTGTGGCGCGCCACAGGGCGCGAGCGCCGGCCATGTTGCGACCGTGGGTGGATGTCCTGGAGCGATAATCGGGCATGGTATGGCACCTGTGCTGGACCGCTTTGTGCCGGCGGTCCATGGGTCAAAAATTGGTCAGGCAGGATAGCAAAATTTATGGACGGGGTCATATGACGGGGTCAGGTCTCCCATTTTTTGTGGGAAATGGGAGACCTGACCCCGTCTTGCTACAAACTCTTGAAAAACACCTTGGAATTGCGCTGCAGGTTATACAGGAATTGTTTCTGCCGCGGCAGCGCATCACGAGAGCCCTCCACGAAGCCTTGCTCAATAAACCAGTGAGCTGTCTGGGTGGTCAGCACAAACACCCGGCCCAGCCCCTGACGACGGGCTTCGCGCTCCAGTGCCTGCAGTAATCGCTGGCCGCGCTTACCACCGCGATAGTCCGGGTGAGAGACAATACACGCTACTTCTCCACAGCCGTCATCAGGGAACGGGTACAGTGCGGCGCAGGCAATGATGCGGCCGTCCCGCTCCAGCAACCGGAATTGATCGATCTCCGTTTCCAGCAACTCCCGCGACCGTTTCAGCAGTATACCTTCATGCTCCAGCGGTTCTATCAATTCGAGAATACCGCCCACATCGTCGATGTTGGCCTGCCGTGACTGCTCGTAGTCATCGTTGGCCACCAGTGTGCCGCTGCCATCGTGTGTGAACAATTCTTGCAGCAGGGCGCAGTCGTCCCTGTAGCTGATGATCTGGCAGCGTGGTACGCCCGCCAGGCAGGCACGCCGGGCGGTGTGCAACAGGGAAGTCTGCTGCGGATCGGTAATGTTCAGTTTGTCGATATCGCCTACCGCGCACTGCCGGATCAGCTCGCCATCCGCATCGCTGATACCCGCGGCGGCGCCCAGCAGTATCAGCTTGTCGGCGCCAATGGCGGCGGCGCAATGCACCGCGATGTCCTCCAGAGCCAGGTTGAATATCTCGCCTGTGGGCGAGTAACCCAGCGGGGACAACAGGACTATAGACTCGTCTTCCAGCTGCGCCCGGATGCCGTCGATGTCGATGCGGCGCACTTTGCCAGTATGCAGGAAGTCGACCCCGCCTACGATGCCGATGGGTTTGGCGGTTACGAAGTTGCCCGAACATACCCGCATGCGCGAGCCTTGCATGGGCGAGTTGGGCAGCCCCATGGACAGCAACGCCTCTATCTGGGCGCGCAGGGAGCCGGCGGCGTCCTTGACGTGTTCCAGGGCGGCGCTGTCGGTAATACGCAACTTATCGTGGAAAGCACTTTGCAGCCCGGCCTGTTGCAGGCGCTGGTCGATCTGCGAGCGGGAGCCGTGGATCAACACCAGGCGCACACCCAGGCTGTTGAGCAGGGCGATATCGTGAATGAAGTTGGGGAAGTTTTCGTGTTGCGCGACTTCGCCTCCCAACATCAGCACAAAGGTCTTACCCCGGTGTGCGTTGATGTAGGGTGCGGTATTTCTGAACCAGCGTATGTGTGCCGGGTCCGGCGTCGTCACGATATTCTCCAAGCTATTGATAAATAAAAACTTATTAAGAGTACCTAAAGCCGAGCGGATTACCTAGGGCAATATTACACACAATAGTGGCGGATGCACTGTTGCAACAGGGCGATGCAGGGCTGAATCTGGTCCAGCTCCAGGTATTCGTCCGGTTGGTGGGCGCGGTCTATGGAGCCCGGCCCCATGACAATGGTTTCCATGCCCAGTTGTTGCAGAAAGGGCGCCTCGGTGGCGAAGGCGACAGCCTCGGCGCTGTGGCCGGTCAGGCGCTGGGCCATCTGCACCAATTCGCTGTCCGCGGCTTGCTCGAAAGGCGGCACTTCACTAATCAACGAGCACAGTTCAATATCCAGGGAGCGTTGTGTGGCGATCTGTGCAAGACGTTGCTCGATTTCACCGCGCACCGTGGCGTTGTTGCCGTCGGGCGTCATGCGCAGGTCGAAGTGCAGTTCGGCCTGGCCACAGATGCGATTGGGGCTGTCACCGCCGTGCACGCAACCCAGGTTGAGTGTGGGAAAAGCCACGGTGAAGAATTCATTGCTGTAGCGCTCGCGCAATTGCCGCCGATAGCTGATCAGGTCACCCATCACCGCGTGAATACCTTCCAGCGCGCTGTTGCCCAGATCTGGGTTGGAGGAGTGCCCGGCCCGACCCGTCACCCGCACCGACTCCATCATGATGCCCTTGTGCATGCGCACCGGCCGCAGTGAGGTGGGCTCCCCGATAATGGCCGCCCGGGCTTTGGGGCGCCCTGCCGCGGCCAGCTTGCGGGCGCCGTTCATGGAGCTTTCCTCGTCGGCGGTAGCGAGCAGGATCAGCGGTTGTTTGAGTGGTGTGTCGACAAAGCCACCGGCGGCGGCGATGGCCAGCGGGAAGAAGCCTTTCATGTCGGTGCTGCCCAGCCCGTACAGCCGGTGATCGCGCTCTGTCAGCTGCAGTGGGTCGCTCTGCCAGCGGCCCTCGTCAAAGGGCACGGTATCGGTGTGTCCGGCCAGGACCAGACCGCCGGGACCGCTGCCCATGGTGGCGATCAGGTTCGCCTTGTCACCCCCGGGCGTCACCTCCTGTATTTCAGTGCGAAAGCCCATATCGGTCAGCCAGTTGGCCAGCAGGTCTATAACCGCCCGGTTACCCTGGTCCCAGTTAGGGTCGGTGGAGCTGACAGAGGGTGTACCTACCAGCTGCCGTAGTTGGTCCAGGACAAGTCTGTTGGAATGGGGCATTAAGACTCCGCGAGGTCAGGCCGGGGTGGGCGGGAAGCCGCTGCGCCGGTGGGCCGGAGGAGCGACAGTACACCCAGTCTAGACAAGGCCCGTCCCTGCGCCAAGCGGCAAAGCGATTTATATTGGGAGCGAAGCGATTTCAATGGATAAACAGGTTTTGCTTGAGTGGCACTGTGTTAGCATTATTTGCTGAAAATACTGTTCCCTGAAAAGGGCCTGGACTGAATCATGGCGACCAATTTCACCGAACAACTGAGGGAACAACGCCTTAACCTCACGACACTGGCCCAGGACCTGAATGCGGATGGTCGGATGTCTGATGCGGATTTGTCCCGGATTGTAAAATCGTCCATTGTAAAAGTGCATCCTCTGGTATTTCTGGCCGAGAAAAAATTGCCCGATGCCGCGAACCCGGGCAAGTCCCTGGACATGGACAGCCTGTTGCTCTGGCTGGGAGCTGTGGTCACTCAGGAGGTTTACGACATTGATCCGCTGAAAATAAATGTCTCAGCGGTCGCCGAGGTGATGTCCCAGGCATTTGCGGAGCGCCATCGCATACTCGCCGTGGAAGTGAATAAGGACGAGGTAGTGATCGCCAGCGGTGAGCCCTATATCCACGCCTGGGAGAGCAATCTTGAACACGTGCTGCGCAAACCTATCAGGCGGGTGCTGGCAGATCCGCGGACGATAGCGCGGCACACAGCCGAGTTCTATACCATGGCCGTCTCGGTGCGCGGTGCCCGCGGTGCGGAGCGCACCGACAGTGCCGCCGGTGTGGGCAATCTGGAACAAATGCTGGAACTGGGGTCCATGAAAGAGCCCGATGCCAACGACCAGCACATCGTAAATATCGTCGACTGGTTACTGCAGTATGCCTTCGAGCAGCGCGCCAGCGATATCCATATCGAGCCGCGCCGGGATGTGGGCAATGTCCGTTTTCGTATCGATGGTGTATTGCACAGTGTTTATGAGCTGCCGCAGCAGGTTTGTGCTGCTGTCACCAGCCGCGTCAAGATTCTGGGCCGTATGGATGTGGCGGAAAAACGCCGGCCCCAGGACGGCCGACTGAAAACACGCACGCCCCAGGGCAACGAGGTAGAACTGCGTCTGGCCACGCTGCCGACGGCGTTTGGCGAAAAACTGGTGATGCGTATTTTCGACCCGGATGTGCTGCAACGGAGTTTCGAGGATCTGGGCCTGGCCGACGACGACCTGCGGCGCTGGCACGACATGACCGACACCGGCAATGGCATTGTCCTGGTCACCGGCCCCACCGGTTCCGGCAAGACCACCACCCTGTACTCCACCCTACGTCAATTGGCGACCCCGGAAGTGAACGTCTGCACTATTGAGGACCCGATAGAAATGGTAGAGGGAGCCTTCAACCAGATGCAGGTAAATCACACCATCGATCTGGATTTTTCCTCCGGTGTGCGCGCATTGATGCGGCAGGATCCGGATATCATCATGGTGGGTGAGATTCGTGATCTGGAAACCGCCAATATGGCGGTACAGGCGGCGCTTACCGGACACCTGGTGCTCTCCACGCTGCACACCAACGATTCGCCGGGTTCAATATCGCGCCTGCTGGAACTTGGTGTGCCGGCCTACCTGATCAAGGCCACGGTGCGCGGTATTATGTCGCAGCGCCTGGTGCGCATCCTGTGCCCGGATTGCAAGTCGTTCAGTGAAGTGGATCTTGAAGCCTGGCAACAGTTGACCCAGCCCTGGGAGCTGGAACCGCCACTACAGATAGCGTACCCGGTGGGTTGTAAATCGTGCCGCAACACCGGTTATGTCGGGCGCCAGGGCATTTATGAGGTATTGGTGAACAGTCCGGCGGTACAGGCGCAGATCAAGCCACAACTGGACGCCGCTAAAATTCGGGAAATAGCCATGGGTGAGGGTATGCACACCCTGCGGCTCAGTGGCGCCACCCGGGTGGCCAGGGGCCAGACCACGATCGAAGAGGTCATGCGGGTCGCACCCATGCTGGATGCCTGACTGCGCGGCTATAGGTAAATTATCATGAATTTGCAGCTTAAAGACCTGCCGGGACCGTTGGCCGGCGAGGCCCAAAACGCCTGGCAACATATTCTGGAGCGCGCCGGCGAACCGTTGGCGGAAGAGCTTTCCACCGCATTGTCCGGTGGGCCTGAAGCGGCCCAGTTGCCACGGGTACTGGCCTGTAGCCCCTTTGTTGCCGATCTGGCCCGGCGCCAACCCGAGCTGTTGCTGGACCTGGTGCGCAGCGGTCAATTGCAGGAGTCCATAGCCGAGCCCGAGTTTCGCTATGAATTACAGCGGCTGTTGGGTGAAGAGGGCGCTGAGCTTTCATCTATTTTGCGTCGTAATCGCCAGCGGCAAATGCTGCGCATCGTGTGGCGTGACTTTTGTCGCCTCGCGGACACTCTGGAAACCGTGCGTGACACCTCTTTACTCGCAGAGGCGTCTATTGCCGAAGCCCTGGCCTGTTCTCAAGCTGTCCTGGAACAGCGCTTTGGTGTGCCGCGAGGGACGGACAGTGGTGAGCCGCAACAATTGATCGTGCTGGCCATGGGTAAGCTCGGTGCGCGGGAACTCAATGTTTCTTCCGACATCGACCTCATTTTCGCCTACCCGGAAGCCGGCCAGACCGACAGTGAATCCCGGCCTATCAGCAATGAGGAGTTTTTCACCAAGGTGGGCCAGGCCGTGATCAACGCGCTGGACCAGGTGACGGCGCAGGGCTTCGTATTCAGGGTGGACATGCGCCTGCGACCCTACGGTGAGAGCGGTGCCCTGGTGCACAATTTCGCGGCTATGGAGGAGTATTACCAGGACCAGGGTCGTGATTGGGAGCGCTACGCCCTGATCAAGGCCCGCCCCGTTACGGGTGATCCGGAGCGCGCAGGTGAATTGATGGCGGCCCTGCGTCCCTTCGTGTTTCGCCGTTATGTGGACTTCGGGGTCATTGAAAGCCTGCGCGGTATGAAGCAGATGATCACCAGCGAGGTGCGGCGCCGGGGTTTGCAGGACAATGTGAAGCTGGGTCACGGGGGCATTCGTGAGGTGGAGTTTATCGCCCAGTGTTTCCAGCTGATTCGCGGTGGGCGCGACCTGGGCCTGCAACAGCGCGAGCTGTTACCGGTGCTGCAGGAGTGCGTTGCGCTGGGTTGCCTGCCGGCGGAGGCGGGGGCTGAACTGCGTGTGGCGTATCTGTTCCTGCGCGACAGTGAACATGCCATCCAGGGCTATCGGGACAAGCAGACCCAGGCCCTGCCGCAGGATGAGTTACAGCGCCTGGCGATGGCGACTGTAATGGACTTTGCCTGTTGGGAGGACTATCTGGTGGTGCTGGACGAGCACCGCGGCCGGGTGGCGGAACACTTCGGTGAACTGATCGCAGCGCCCGAAGAAGAGTCCGGTGCTGCCGACGACGAAGAACTGCCCCTGTGGGGTGAGGACCTGTGCGCTGAAACACTGTCCAGTCTGGGTTATCATTCGGCGCAAGAAACCCTGCAGCGCTTGCAGGACCTGCAGAGTAGCCCCCGGGTGGTGACCTTGCAGGTGGTGGGACGGGAGCGCTTGCAACAATTTATGCCCCAGTTGCTGCGCGCTTGTGTCGAGATCGACGACCCGGATTTGACCCTGCAACGGATCCTGCCGCTGGTGGTGGCGGTAGTGCGCCGCAGCGCTTATCTGGCCCTGCTGCTGGAAAATTCCCCGGCACTGGGTGAACTGGTGGCGCTGTGCGGCGCCAGCCCCTGGATATCCGAGCAACTGGCCAGGCATCCGGTATTGCTGGATGAGCTGCTGGACAGGGCCAGTCTCTACACGGCTCCGGACAAAGTGCTGTTACAGGATGAGTTGCGCCAGCAGGTAGCCCGCCTGGCGCCGGATGACCTGGAAGCCCAGATGGACGCGTTGCGCTATTTCAAGGCTTCCCATGTGTTGCGCGTGGCGGCCAGTGAACTCGCCGGGCGGCTGCCTCTGATGCAGGTCAGCGAT
>QNFR01000023.1 GCA_003646405.1 Gammaproteobacteria bacterium | reverse complement strand
GTGCGCACCGCGCATCATGTGAGAGGTACCAGCGCGTAGGGTGCGCACCGCGCACTATGCAAACTAGAAAACAGCGTGTCCCGGCGTCCTGGGGAAAGGTATGGCATCGCGCACGTTGTCCATGCCGGTCACATAGTTGAGCAAGCGTTCAAAACCCAGGCCAAACCCCGCATGAGGGACGGTGCCATAGCGGCGCAGGTCGCGATACCACCACAATTTCTCACGCAGGTGCTCATCCATACGCGCATCGAGCACATCCAGGCGCTCCTCGCGCTGGGCACCGCCGATGATCTCGCCGATGCCGGGAGCCAATATATCCATCGCCGCTACAGTTTTGCCGTCGTCGTTGAGGCGCATATAAAACGCCTTGATGTCCCTGGGATAATTCATCACCACCAGCGGCCGGCCCACATGCTGCTCGGACAGGTAGCGCTCGTGTTCCGAGGCCAGGTCCACACCCCAGGTCACCGGGAATTCAAAGTTTTCACCACAGTTTTTGAGGATATCGACGGCCTCGGAATATTCCATGCGCTCAAAACTGTGGTCTGTCACCCCGCGCAGGCGGGATATCACGGTATCGTCGATGCGCTGCTGGAAGAAGGCGATGTCATCCTCCCGCTCCTCCAGCACACGGCTGAGTACGTGCTTGAGCAGGTCTTCCGCCAGGTCGGCGTTGTCATGCAGATCGGCGAAGGCGATCTCCGGCTCCACCATCCAGAACTCCGCCAGGTGGCGGCTGGTATTGGAATTTTCCGCGCGAAAGGTGGGTCCAAAGGTATACACCTTGCTCATGGCCAGGCAGTAAGACTCTACCTCCAACTGGCCGGACACCGTGAGGAAGGACTCCCCGCCAAAGAAATCCCGACTGAAGTCCACCCCTGTGTCGTCCCTGCGTGGCATATTGGCAAAATCCAGGGTGCTGACTCGAAATAATTCGCCCGCGCCCTCGCAATCGCTACCGGTGATAATCGGGGTGTTGATCCAGTGAAAACCAGCGTCGTGAAAATAATTATGAATGGCGTTGGCCAGCGTGGTGCGCACCCGGGTGATCGCTCCAAACGTATTGGTGCGTGGCCGCAGGTGGGCCTGGGTGCGCAAGTACTCGAATGTATGGCGCTTCTTGGCAATCGGGTAACTCTCCGCATCATCCACCCAGCCCACCACCTCCACCCCAGTGGCCTGGATCTCCACACTCTGGCCCTTGCCCCGGGACTGCACCAGCTCGCCGCTGACAATCACCGCGCAACCGGTGGACAGATGCAGCACCTCCGATTCGTAGTTGCCCAAAGTATCCGGCACCACCGCCTGGATGGCATCAAAAGACGAGCCGTCATGCACCGCCAGAAAAGAAATTCCCGCCTTGGAATCCCGCTTACTGCGCAGCCAACCCCTGACTGTGACCTGCGTACCAACGGCGACCTCACCCTTGAGGGTGGCGACAATAGAGGTGATTTCAGACATGGTACACGTGCTCTCGAGGCAATGAAGTTTGCAGCGCAGGATACCGAAACACAGTAAACCCCGCCAGTGGACTTCCTTTACCAAAGCGCGATAGTTGCGGCGTTGGCGGTCTTTGAATCACCGTGGGTCTGCCACTTGTCGTCGTTGCGCAGCTCTCAATCAGGCGGCGGTATGCAAACCGCACTCGCGGCCATCGTGTACCTTGGTGGGATCAAAGTAGTGCCGGCAGCTAACCAGTTGGTGCTGCTCCATATAATTTTCCACATCGTCCTCGGACCAGTAAAAAATGGGCGCTACCTTGATGATGCCGCGATCGTCAGTGGACACGATATCCAGGCTCTTGCGGTGCTCGGTTTCCTCCCGACGAATGCCGGTCAGCCAGATCTCCGGCTGGAAATCTTCCAGCGCCAGGGCAAAGGGTTCCAGCTTCACCTGGCGGGTGAACTCCTGATGACGCTCCTGCTCATCCACGGTAGGTATTCCGCCCATAACGGCGTTGCGCCGTTCGGAGGTCATTAGCGGGGAATAGGTATGGATATTCACACCCAGATCGCGAATCAGACGTTCAGCCACAATGTAGGTATCGCGCAGGTTGTAGCCGGTATCGACCCAGATGGTGGGCACGGATTTGTCTATCTCGCTCACCAGGTGCAACATCACCGCCGCATTGCGGCCCATACTGGTGGTGGCGATCGTCTTCCTGCCCAGCCCCAGCGCCCACCGCACTACCTCCTGGGCGCCGACGTTGCGCAGGGAGGCGTTTACACTGTCAAAATCCAGTTCCACAGCTGGCGGTTACCACTATTTTGGGGTAGGAGGTGCGAACTTTATAGAATCAAAAAGGTAGTTACAAATAACCATGTTTTATATAGATATGCTTCAGGTCGCCATCTGCAGCGATAATCCAGTGTACTTCGTCACTCATAATGTAACATTCGGCGAGTTGCCAAAGGCCATCAGTCAGGCGCATTTACGCAGGCATAATGGGCCTACGTCAAGAAAGCGCAACGCAGCTGATGGCCTTTGGCGGCTCGCCCGAAGGGAGCCCCCTACCTCCAGACGCGGCGGTACAGCTCGACTATTTCGGCGGCAGTGGGCACGCGTGGATTATTATCGGGGGAGCCGGACGCCAGGGCCTGTTCCACCATCAGCTCCAGCGCGTCAAACCAGCTAGCCTCCTCGATGCCAAACTCCCGGGGGGTGGGCACCGACAGATCGACGTTGAGCCGCCGCAGGCCATCCACCAGTTTGTCGGTAGCCTCCGAGTCACTGTCAGACTGCGCTGCAATCCCCATAGTGCGGGCGCAGTGTGCGTAGCGCGCGGCCGCGTGGTCCACGGACCAGGCGGTGATCTCAGGTAACAGCATGGCGTTACTCAACCCGTGGGGCACATGGAACAGGGCACCGATGGGCCGGCTCATGCCGTGGATCAGCGTGACTGAAGCATTGGCGAAGGCGATACCGCCCTGGGTGGCGGCCAGCATCATCGCCTCCCTGGCCTGGCGGTTGTCCGGCTCGGCGCAGGCAGTGCCAATATTCTGGTAAATCGTGCGCATAGCGGTGAGCGCCACACTGTCAGTAAAGGGGTTGGCCTTGCGGCTGACATAGGCTTCCAGCGCATGACACAGGCTGTCGATGCCGGTATCGGCAGTGAGACGATAAGGCATGCTCAGGGTCAGTTCATAGTCCACCAATGCCGCGACCGGCATCAGGCCCAGGCCCATGCACAACATCTTCTCCCGGGTTTCGGTGTCGGTGATCACAGCCACCCGCGTGGCCTCCGAGCCCGTGCCCGCGGTAGTGGGTATGGCCAGGATGGGCAGGCCGGAGTCGAGTTGGTAGGGCACCTTGTAATCGCGTATGGCGCCATCGCGCCCGGCCAGCACCGCCACCGCCTTGGCCGTATCCAGGGAACTGCCGCCGCCCAGCGCCACCACGCAGTCAAATGAGCCCTCACGCAATACCGCCAGAGCACTATAGACACTGTCGGTGGTGGGGTCCGGCACACAATCGCCGAACAGGCCGTAGACAATGCCGGCCTCATCCAGCGGACCTAGCAGACGAGCGCAGTGGCCGCACTCCACCATAAAGGGGTCGGTCACCAGCAGCGGCCGTTCCAGGCCCAGCTCCGCCAGCGTGGCCACCAACGTCCGGCTGGCGCCCGCACCGACCCGCAGAATGCGCGGCAGGTTGATATTGGCGATCATTACCGTGCCTCGTCAGTCCTTGATGGCAATCAGGTGGATTTCAAACACCAGCGCGGTATCGGGTGGAATGGAATCCCCCGCGCCCTGCTCGCCGTAGGCCAATTTGGGTGGACATGCGATACGCCACTTGTCGCCCACGGACATCATCTGCAACGCCTCTGTCCAGCCCGGGATCACCTGGTCCACCCCGAACTCAGCGGGCTCGCCCCGTTCTACCGAGCTGTCAAATACCGTGCCGTCCAGCAGGGTACCGTGGTAATGGGTGACCACCTTGGATCGCGGGCCCGGTTTCTCGCCGTCACCCGTCTCCAGCACCTCATATTGCAGGCCGCTGCCGGTGGTAGACACCTCGTCCCGCGCCGCGTTGGCCACCATAAACTGGTTGGCCAGTTGCTCGCGCTTGTCCGCCAACTCTGTCGCCTTGGCCTGTTGCCGCTCCTGTATTACCTGGTAGCTGGGATTGATCTCGACATCGGACAGGGCCGCCTCCTGGTGGTTGTACCAATGCCGAACACCGGCCAATACCGCCTCCAGTTCCATACCGTCAAACCGGTTACGACGTAACTGGTCGCCAAACTGCAGGCCAAAGCCGTAGCTGACTTTCTGTTCATCGGTGGTCAATTCCACCTCGGGTAGTAGTGCCATAATAATTTTCCGCTATGCTGATGTAGGAAGAGAGGCGCACTTTATCACCAACGGAAGCTGACTGACATGACAGAGGCAATAAACGACATCCACGCATTCCGGTTCGGGGCACTGGACGAGACCGGCATGAGCGCCGCGGACCGCAACCCCCTGTGGTTCACCTCCAGCGCGCAGACCGATGAAACCTGTCGCGCCCGTTTTGGCCGCCTGGTAGAGCGTGATGGCGCTTTGCGTTGGTGAAAGCATTGGCGCTATGCAACTCCCCCCACCAGCACGCACGAGACCGCCATGACAGACCACAACCTGAAAGTACAACTGTTGCTCACTGGCAACGAGATCATGAGCGGCGACACGGTGGACTCCAACTCCGCCCTGATCGCCCGGCGCCTCAGTGAACTCGCCATCGGGGTGCACCGCAAGGTGACAGTGGGTGACGAGGTGGAACTGCTCAAAAACGAACTGACAGCGATGGCCGCGAACGCCGATCTGCTAATTGTCAACGGCGGCCTGGGACCCACCGTGGATGATCTCACGGCGGAAATTCTGGCGGCAGCGGCAGGCGTGGGTATCGAGCAACACCCGCAGGCCGTGGCGCACCTGGAGCAGTGGTGCGGCAGGCGCAACCTGCAGCTCAATGCCGCCAACCTGAAACAGGCCATGCTGCCCCGCGGTGCGATTATCATAGACAACCCCATAGGCAGTGCCGTGGGCTTTGAGCTGACCCTGGGTAATTGTCGCGTTATCTGCACACCGGGAGTCCCCAGTGAGCTGGCCGTCATGCTGGACGGCATCCTGGAGAGCCTGGCCGGGCAACTGGAGCGCCCGGTAGAACGCAACATCCTGCGCCTGCAGACCTTCGGCCTGGGAGAGTCCACTGCCCAGCAAATGATCACAGATGCCCTCCCCGACTGGCCCGATGAAGTGGAGCTTGGGTTTCGCGCGGGAGCGCCGCAGATGGAAATCAAGCTGACTATAGAGCGGGCCGCGGCGGCGCCACTGCAACAGCGCTGTCGGGAACAGCTACAGGATTTGTTCGGCGACCACATCATCGGTGAGGGAGATACCTTGCTGGCGGAACGGGTGTTGCAGCTATTGCGGGAGCGTGGTGCGACCCTGACCACCGCCGAGTCCTGCACCGGCGGCCTGATCGCCTCCATGCTGACTCGTATCGCCGGATCTTCGGATGCCTTCCACGCGGGTTTTGTGACCCACGCCGACGACATCAAGCACTCGGTGCTGGGGGTGAGCGAAGACACCCTGACCGGGCAGGGCGCTGTCAGCGAAGAGGTGGTGCGGCAGATGGCACTGGGTGCCATGGACCGCTCCGGGGCGGACTATGCCATAGCGGTGTCAGGTATCGCCGGGCCGGACGGAGGCACCGCCCAGAAGCCGGTGGGTACCGTATGGCTGGCCTGGGGCGAGCCCGGGCACATCCACACCCGCTGCCTGTGCTGGCCGGTGGAACGCAGCCTGTTCCAGACCATGATCGCCGCGGCGGGGCTGGATATGATCCGCCGGATATTGCTGGGGATAGAGCTGGAGCCCAGATACTTTGTCCAGCGGCGAGCGAGGTAATTTGGTGCGCGTTGCGCACCCTACGGGCTGGGCGGTGGATTTGGTGCGTATTGCGCGCCCTACGGACCGTCGATGACCTCGTGCTCCTCGGTGGCGGACAGTTTGTGCCACACCAGGGAGTGAAAACGGGTTACCCCTTCCACCTGGTCCTTGCCGCTCAGCACCAGCGTCTGCCCATCCAACTCCGCGTGACGCAGCTGTTCGGTGCCGGGAAAATTGGGATTGAGGCTCTGGCTCACGTAGTGAATAACATCACTCCCTACCACACGAAAACGACCCGCATAGTGGAAATAGGAGCTAAACGCGGCAGCCCTTGCCTCATCCGGCAGTTTCCGGAAGTTCACATCCCGGGGCAGTAGCGCCCTTTCCTTACGGCAGATGGAAGCACTCATCCAGCCGTCGCTGGTGTACAGCAACAAACCCTGGGGGTCCTCGCCGTAAGGGTAGGTGAAATCATCCCGGTCCGAGTATCCAATAGTCCAGGATTCCAGTTGCCAGGTTCCGTTGAGTTCTTCATTGCTAATCATGGTTGTGGTCTATCTCCGATCAAGGTTGTAATTGTTCAATATTCCAGTCATCGCCCGACTGCCGGGCATAAAGAAAACGATCGTGCAGGCGGTGCTCGCCACCCTGCCAGAATTCGATACGCTGTGGCACCACGCGGTAGCCGCCCCAGAAATCCGGTATGGGAATTTCACCTTTGCCAAATTTTTCGCGCATGGCATGCGCCTGCTGGAGTAGCAGGGTTCGGGCCGAAATAGGCCTGCTCTGGCGCGAAGCCCAGGCGGCGATCTGGCTCTCCCGGGGGCGCGTGATGAAGTAACTGGCAGACTCCGCCACGCTCATCTTCTGTGCGCTGCCGCCAATAATCACCTGGCGGTCCAACTCGTTCCAGGGAAACAGCAAAGAGACCTGCGGGTTATGGGCAATATCCCGGGCCTTGGCGCTGCCATGATTGGTGTAAAACACAAAACCCCCGGCGGACATGCCCTTGAGCAGCACGATGCGCTGCCATGGTAGACCCTGCTCATCCACAGTCGCCAGCACCATGGCCGTGGGGTCTTCCAACCCGGCCCGCACCGCCTGCTCCAACCAGATCTCAAACTGCCGGACAGGGCTGGCGTCAAGCATGTCCCCAGTGAGCCCACCGGCCGTATATTCGCGCCGGAAATCCTCGTATCGCAATGTTAATACCTGCTAGTCTACAATACTCACATATTAGCTGGCGGACCCTGGGGAGGCAAAGCCAAACAGGATGCATATATCACCGATCATTCGCGATGGTGCGGCAGGCGACCTGGATACCCTGGTCGATATCCTCAGCGACAGCTTCTCCAATGACCCCATGCTCAACTGGGTAATCCCCCGACCGCAGCTATATCCGGAATTTTTCCGCCTGCTCATCCAGGATGTGTACCTGCCCCGCGGTATCGTCCACCTGGAGGGCCGCAGGCGCGGCGCAGCCCTGTGGCTGCCACCCGAACAGCGCCTCGAAATCCCGCCGCGCATGGCCCTGCTCAATATGGCTATCAAACTCGTCCTGCACAAAGGCCCGCTGACCCTGTGGCGCATCCACCAGCAGGGCGCCCTGTTTGCCAAACACCACCCGAAAGAACCTCACTACTACCTGCAGTACATTGGCTGTCGCCAGAGGGACCGGGGACAGGGTGTGGGGGCGACCTTACTCAAACAGGGCACCAGAATTTGCGACGAACAAAATACCCCGGCGTATCTTGAAAGCTCCAACAGCCTCAACGTGCCCCTCTACCAGCGCCACGGCTTCGAAGTGATTCACGAGCAGGCCGTTACGAAAAACGGGCCCAAAGCCTGGTTTATGTGGCGCGAGCCGAGGTAGACTACCGCCGTTGTGGGGCGCAATGGGCACACTTCGCTCCTGGTATCGACGTGTGGTTGTTGGGGCAAAAAAACCCGACCGGGATAGTCAATCATTGGTGCTGGGATACACCGGAGCGCGCATTCCCATGGCCGGTATTTGGGGAAATGGGTAAAAATCCCGCCAATCCTCGCCAAAATCTTCAGCGATATCCCGCCCAAAGGCACACTGATAGCGCTCATCCATGGCCAGCAGTAACTCATTTTCCGTGGCTATACCCAGCAGTGCGGCAGCCTCCATCATTCCTTCGGTGCGCAGTCGCAGGGCGGGAGGCACGTCACCACCCCCGGCCAGCGCAGCAAACATCTCGCTCCACCGTTTGCTGAGCTCAGCAGTTAAGGTTTTCATCGGCTGTACCCCTGTCCCAACTCCATAGTGTCACCAATCGGGTAAATCTTTCGCTAGTGTGCTGCGGCGAATAGTGGTGCTATTTAACGAAATAGACTGTGAAAAATGGCTGATTTATGCCTTTCCGCAGTTAGAGCAGTGTTAAGCCCGACGGATTCCTAGTATGCGTTGCAAAGCAAAACAGTTAAAGTCTGGCCTGAGCGTAAATTTGGAAACGATTATCGTGAATATCACACGACAACTGATACTGGCTCTGGCCACTTGTAGCCTGCTGCTGACAGGCCCCGCCCTGGGCCGTGACGCCGCCAACCATATCCCCATCATCAACTTCCAGCAGCGCTTTCTGCCAGTGGTCGCACGCCATGGCATGGTCGTCGGCCCCGAGAGACTGGCAGCGGAAGTGGGCACACAGATACTGCAAAGCGGAGGCAATGCGGTGGATGCCGCTGTGGCCACCGGCTTCGCCCTGGCGGTAAGCTACCCGCGGGCCGGCAACCTGGGCGGCGGCGGTTTTATGCTCATACACCTCGCCGAAGGCGACCGACAGACACTTATCGACTACCGCGAAACCGCTCCGGCGGCGGCCGGCAGAAACCTGTTCCTGGATAACAAAGGTGCAGTAGAGCGCTCGCGAGAATTCTTCAGCCACCAGTCCGCCGGCGTACCCGGTACCGTAGCCGGTCTACTGTACGCGCTGGAAAAATATGGCAGCATGAGCCGGGAGCAGGTTATGGCCCCGGCCATCGCCCTGGCCGAGCGGGGCCTGGCGGTCTCATTCGCCCTCAATTTTGAAATCAATGCCCGGGCTGAACAGCTGCGCAAGAATCCCGAGGCACTGCGATTATTTTTCAAAGCGGATGGCACCCCCTATGAAATGGGCGATATCTGGCGGCAACCGGATCTGGCCTGGACCCTCATGCAGATCCAGAAAAAAGGCCACGATGGCTTCTACGCCGGCGAGGTGGCGCGGCGCATCTCCGGCGAGATGGAGGTCGGTGGCGGCCTGATTACCGCGCAGGACCTGGCTGACTACCGCGTGGTGGAGCGGCAACCGGTGCGGGGCCACTTCCGCGAGTTCGAGATCGTATCCACCCCACCCCCCTCCTCCGGCGGTGTGCATATCGTGCAAATGCTCAACATACTGGAGGGTTATGACATGGCGGCGATGGGTCACAACAGCGCCGCCTACCTGCATCACCTGACGGAGAGTATGAAACTGGCCTACGCCGATCGCAGCCGCTACCTGGGAGATCCGGATTTCACCGAGGTGCCGGTGTCCCAGCTCACCGACAAAGCCTACGCTGCACGCCAACGACAATTAATCGACCCTGCCCGGTCCACGCCATCGGCGGATATTTTTCCGGGCAAAATGCTGCCCGATGGGAGCAGCGACACCACACACTATACGGTGGCCGATCGCCACGGCAACGTGGTAAGTAATACCTACACGCTGAATTTCAGTTTCGGTTCACACATCGCAGTGCCCGGCACCGGCATGCTGCTCAACAACGAGATGGCGGATTTCGCGGCCAACCCGGGTCAGCCTAACGCCTTTGGTTTAATAGAGAGTGAGGCCAACATAATCGAGCCCGGCAAGCGTCCCCTTTCCTCCATGTGCCCCACCATGGTTTTCCGCGATGGCAAACCCTGGCTGGCCACCGGCAGCCCCGGTGGCAGCCGGATCATCACCACCGTATTACAAACCCTACTCAACACCATGGAATTCGATATGAATATCGCCACGGCCACAGCGGGAGCCAGGGTGCATCACCAGTGGATGCCGGACATACTGCTGGTGGAGCGAGGCATCAGCCCGGATACCATCAAACTCCTGGAAAACATGGGCCAACAGGTGGAAGTTGGCAACCGCACCCTGGGGCGCACCCAGTCCATCATGCTGGATGACGGCTGGCTGCTGGGCGCGACAGACACGCGACGGCCCGGTGGCTGGGTAGCGGGCTATTGATATGTCCAGGGTGGGAACCCACCAGCAACGCCTTGCGAGACTACAGATGAACAGTGCTTCGTTTTCTGCAGCCCGGATACACAGAGCCTGTCGCGCTTTATCGGGCGCCCTGCTGCTTGCCGCGCTGACAGGTAGTGCTGTGCTGTCGGCGCAGGAAATGGATACCGCTACCAGCGAACGGCAGATTCGAGCAGACGCAGGCGCCGGGGAACAAGCCTTCAGGAAAGCCATATCCGGTATTGAATCTACCCACGGGGCGTACGCGGCAGCGCTGTCTGAGCAATTGCTCAGCCTGGGTCTGGTCCTGCAATCCCGGGGGCAACACGACGAAGCGGTCGATTTATTCAAACGCGGTGTGCACCTGGCACGCATCAACGACGGGTTGTACAGCGAACAGCAGATTCCCCTGCTGCAGGGCCAGATCGCCAGCCATATAGCGCTGGGAAACTACGTCGCGGCGGACGAGCGCCAGCATTACATGTATCGCGTACAGATCCGCAGCATGGATAACGGCCAGTCGCTAACCATGGCCTTTATGCAGCAAGCCAACTGGCAGCACAACGCCTACAGCCTGGGCCTCGGACCGCAAGGGTATACGCGCATAATGAATATGTGGGATCTGTACCGGTTGGCGCTCAACGATATCATCGCCCGTGAGGGAGAGACTTCGCCCAACCTGCTACCACCCCTGCACGGAATGCTGGAGGCGCAATACCTGATTTCCGGCTACCGATGGCAGGATCATAGCGACAGCTCCGGGGGTGATCTGGGTGCACGCCAGGATTTGAACCGTTTTAGCACCTATCGCGCCCAGAGTTACCAGAAGGGCAGCGCCGTTATCACCGCTATCCACGATATCGAGTTGCAACGCGAGGGTGAACAGGGTGTGGCTACGGTACAAGCCCTCATTATGTTGGGCGACTGGCAGCTATGGCACGACCAGCGCGATGCGGCCTGGCAAACCTATCAGGGCGCCCTGACGGAACTTGCGGAGCGAGATGATGCCCAATTACAGATGGACCACCTGCTCGGCGAGCCGGTGGCGTTGCCGAATATAGCCGGCGTGAGACCGCTGCCGCCAGCGGTGGACACAGCTGAGGCCAATATCCTGTTAGAATTCGATGTGAGCGCGCGCGGGCGCGTGGTTAACCTGGAGCGCCTGGATGAAAATGAAGCCATCGACGGCAAGGCCCACCGCCTGATGCGCAAGCTGCGTAAAACCAAGTTCCGACCACGTTTTGAGGCAGGGCAACCCACAGAGACGGAAAAACTTGTCAAGGCATTTAACATTGAATAATACAATCCAACAGCGGCTTCTCAAACTGGGAGGGGTGGTTTGCACCTGCCTGTTACTCAGCGGTTGCCCCAGCGCGAGTAACCCCCCCCTACCGCAACCGCCTGCGACGCCCAGCACCCCGCCTCCCCCCAGTAGCAGCCCGCCGCCGCCCAGCAGTAGCTCATCGAGCAGTTCATCAAGCAGCAGTTCTTCTGCCAGTAGTAGCGCCAGCGAATCGTCCAGTAGTAGCGCCAGCGAATCGTCCAGCAGTAGCGCCAGCAACAGTGATGAGTCCGGTAGCCAATCCACCAGTGGCTCACCCGCTGAGCCCGGCTCCAGTGCCGGTGACCTGGGGGAATTCCCCCAGGGAGAGTTCCCCGGTGACAGCGGTGAGCAGACGGCCAGTGCCGACGACGCAGGAGCAGCGGGGGAATCCGCAGCGCAGGAGGATCCCGCCGGCGGCCAACCGGGTGAGAGCGGCAGCGGCGATCCCGGCCCTGGCGACGGCGCCGCAGGCAGCGACCGCCTGCCGGACCTGCGGGACGAACCGAGCCTGGAAGATGTATTGGGCGCCATGGAAGCCGCCGCGGGTGAAGCCGGTTCAGGTACTGCCGGAACCAGCGGCGGCCAACCCGGCGACCCCACTGGAGGCGGCCAGCCCGGTGGCCAGCAATCCCGCAGCGGCAGCGGCACTATGAGTAGCAGTGGCACCTATGGTGGCAACGGCGCTTACGGCGGCGGCACTCCACCCCAGGGCAGTGGCGGCCGCGGACCCCTGACCCCCGCCGAACAGATCGCCTTACTCGAAGCGCAACTGGAAAAGGGCACCGGTGAATTCGACGCGATGATCCTGGAGGAGCAGGAGGAGCAGCGGCGCGTCGCGCGCGCCAACGCACCCAGCCAACCGCCTCCATCCAGCGAAACCTCCGCGGCCGGGACCGGTGGCTACTACGGTGGCGGCAGCCCCTATGAGGATGGCCCGATGGCGGCCGGTGGTGGCGGTTACAGTACCGGCGGTGGCATGGGTGGTGTGTCACAAGGTGGCGGCATGCCACAGAATACGACGAAATACCCGCCGCCCAAGGATATTCCCAGCGGCAATGACGACGATGTGGTGGCGCGCCAGTTGCGCGAGGCCGCCATGCGTGAACCAGACCCCGCTGTGCGGGAAAAATTATGGGATGAATATCGCAAGTACAAGGGCGTCTCCAGGTGATTATCCTGCGTCCGCTAGCCGCTTTGTTACTTGCGGTTGTGCTCAGTGCCTGCGTCGACCAGTCGATCAAGAGTACCTCTGTACCCAGCGTCAACGCAGCCTCTGCACAAGTGTCTGAGGAACTACTGCTGGATGTCAGCATTGTTGTTTTCGATCCGGGCCTGGACGACTACGACGAGGACCAACAGGTCTACCCGGAAGTGCGCAAGGCCGAGGCGCGCTATATGCCCGGTCTGTTGTCACAGGCCATACAGGACAGCGGCGCCTGGGGCGCCGTGCGCGTCGTACCCAGCAACGAGCAGTTCACCGACCTCATGGTACAGGGCAAAATCCTGTACTCAGACGGTGAGGAACTGCAACTACAGATCAACGCCACCGACTCGCGCGGCTATGTATGGCTGGACAAAAAATACACCGGCAATTCCAGCCACTATGCCTACAAGGTCACCACACGCAGCACCTACGACCCGTTTCAGGCGGTGTACAACACCATCGCCAACGATCTGTTACAGTCGCTGGAAGAGCTGCGACCCAAGGACCGCGAGAACGTACGCCTGATAACTGAATTGCTGTTCGCGCGGAGCTTCTCGCAGGATGCCTTCGATGGCTACCTGGCGCAGGACCGCAAGGGCCGCTATATGGTGATGCGGCTACCGGCCGAGAACGACCCCATGCTGGAGCGGGTGCAGGCCATCCGCGAACGCGATCGCGTATTCGTCGACACCCTGCAGGAATACTACGTGAACTTCGATGCGCAGATGACCGACCCCTACCAGGAGTGGCGCAGGCTCAGCTATGAGGAGTCCATGGCCCTGCAGGAGCTCAAGGCCGAGAGCACCCGTCGCCTGATAGCGGGCACGGTGGCGATACTGGCCGGTATTGCCGGGGCCAGCTCTGGCGACAGCGCCATGACCCGTACTGCCGGCCAGGTGGCCATCGTCGGTGGCGGCTTCCTGCTCAAGAGCGGACTGGAAAAACGCAGTGAGGCTCGGATTCACGTGGAGGCACTGGAGGAATTGGGCATGTCCCTGGAAGCGGAGATTGCGCCCCAGGTGATAGAACTGGAAGATCGCACGGTGATGCTCAGCGGCAACGTGGAAGACCAGTATTCCCAGTGGCGCGAGGTGTTAGCGGATATTTATCGTACCGAGATAGGTGAACTGGAATTACCCGAAAATTCTGCCGCCACAACTGATACACTCTGACCCCCAACACGCCAGGCCGCAACAACTGCATGTCTTCCCACGATGAACCGGTACAACCCACACCCTTTGATGTAGCGCAGCCGGCCGCGCCGCGGGAGCCCGCCGGTGCGGCCGGCGCACGCCGCGGCGCGCCGCCCTGGGTGCTGCCTGCCCTGGGCGGCCTGGTACTGTTAGCGGTACTGGTGATTTTCTGGTTACCGGAGCGCGTTACAGCGCCCGGTGAGCCGGCACCCGTCGCCACGCAGGTCGCCTCGCAGCAAACACCCGTTGCACCGGATACCGCGCGCGTCACGCCAACGACTAAAACCCCCGCCGGCAAAACCGATGCATCTCCCTGGTCGGAAGCGCAGCTGGCGAAGCTGCGTAAGGAAGCCCAGGATGTACTGGCCGAACTGCTGGATATTCAGTTCACGCTGGAAGAGCGCGGCGTAAAACAGTGGGCACCGGAGCGTTTTGCAGAGGTTGCCACCACCGCCGCCGCCGGGGATGAGTTGTACAAAAACCGGGAGTACGAGGCCGCCACGGCCCGCTACGAGGAGGCCCTGGCCGCATTACAGACACTGCAGGAGGGCATACCCCAGGAGCTGGCCGGACAGCTGGAACTGGCCCGCCAGGCGATAGAGGACGGCGAGCCCGCTACCGCCAATACAGCCCTGGAACTGGCCGCTGCAATCGAACCCGACAGTCCTGAACTGGCCGCTTTGCGCCGGCGCGCCGACGCCCTGCCTGAGTTGCTGCCCCTGCTGGAACAGGCGGCCGAGGCAGAACAAAACGGCGACCTGGCCAGTGCGACACAATTACTGACTGCAGCCGCGGCGGTGGACCCACAACATCTGCGTACTCAAAGCGAACTGCAGCGGGTGGCCGCGGCCTACAAGGAACAACGCTTCAACGATGCCATGAGCGAGGGCTACAGCGCCCTGGACAAGGGCGATTTCGCCGCTGCCCGCAAAGCGTTTCGCGCAGCCGGGAAATTGGAGGACGATACCAGCGAGGCGGCCAGCGCCCTGCAGGAAGTGGAGACAGCCGAAACCGCCTACCGCCTGACCAGGCTGAAACAAAGCGGCAGTACCAACGAGCAGCAGGAAAAATGGCAGGAAGCGGTCAAGGCCTATGAAAAGGCGCAAAAGATAGACAGCAACGTGCTGTTCGCCAGCGAGGGGCTCAAGCGCAGCCAGGGCAGGGCCCGGTTGGACAAACAGTTCCGCACCACCCTGGGGAAACCGGGGCGACTATCGGATGTAGCGGTCGCGGAGGCGACAGAGCAATTACTGCAATACGCGGTGCGAATCAAACCACGCGGGCCGGTACTGGCGCAGCAAATCGACAGTGTGCAACAGCTGTTGCAACAGGCTAACACCCCCATCGCCGTCACCCTGCGTTCCGATGCCCAGACCGAAGTAATCGTTTACAAGGTGAAACGACTGGGACAATTTGAGCAGCGCGAACTGGCCCTGCGCCCGGGCACTTACACGGCGGTGGGCACCCGCAACGGCTATCGTGATGTGCGCCTCAGTTTTACTATCAACCACAACAGTGCGCCGGCCCCCGTCACCATCGCCTGCACGGAGCCGATTTAACATGACACCTTTAACATGACACAACAGGATTCGGGGCAGCCACTGGCCATCGAGCCCAGCGCTTTTGCGCCTCTGGACAGTAGCGCGGCCAAACCGCCCCCCCGGCGCAATCCCCGGCGCTGGCTGCTGCCGGGCTGTGCCCTGGTATTTGTCCTGATCATGGTATTTTTGCTGAGCGCCCACTCCCTGCAGGTAGTGGTGACTGCCGAAAGCCCGGCGCAAGTGTCTGTCAGCGGCCTGGTGCTACCGTTTGGGGAGCGCTACCTGTTGCGCCGGGGCGAATACGAGGTAAGCGCCAGTGCCGAGGGCTATCACACCATGGTCACCAGCGTCACGGTGGGTCAGCAGGACAGCCAGACCGTTGAGTTGGTGCTGCAACCATTGCCGGGATTATTATCCGTTGAAAGTACACCGGCGGGCGCCCGGGTACTTATCGATGGTGAAACAGTGGGCGCAACGCCCCTGGTAAACCACGCCGTCGCCGCAGGCGAACATACGCTGCAATTGCAGGCGGAGCGCTACCTGCCTCTGGAGCAAACACTGCTGGTGAGCGGCCGCAACATTGCGCAGCAACTGCAACTACAACTGGCCCCGGCCTGGGCTGAGGTGACGGTCGACAGCCGGCCGGCGGGGGCCAGCATCCTGGTGGATGGGGAAGCCGTGGGCAGCACGCCGGCCACCGTGGAAATACTGCAGGGCGAGCGCCAGTTGATTTTGCAGCTGGCAACCTACGCCGACTGGCAGCAAACCCTGGAGCTTAACGCGGGAGATCCCCTGGACCTGGGCCAGGTAGAATTGCAACCTGCCGCCGGCATGCTGGAATTGGCCAGCACCCCCAGCGGCGCCAATGTCACCCTCGACGGAGAATTCCAGGGCCAGACACCACTGACCCTGCAGCTGATTCCTGGCCGGGCGCATCGCCTGGCGGTATTCAAGCCCGGCTACCGACGTCACTCCAGTACCGTACAGCTGGCGGCCGCCGGCAGCGACAGCCAGACCATAAAACTGCGCGCGCAATTGGGAGAGGTGCGCTTCAACATCAGCCCGGCCAATGCCATCGTGCGTATCGATGGCCAACCCCGTGGACGCGGCAGTCAGACCCTGTCGCTACCCGCTTTCGAGCACCGGGTGGAAATTGCCCTGGACGGTTATGCCACCGTACGACGCCGGGTAACCCCGCGCCCGGGACTGCAACAACTGGTGGAAGTCACCCTGCAAACCCAGCAGGAAGTGCGCATGGCACGCATCAAACCCGAGGTAACGACCTCTGTGGGCCAGACCCTGCTACTGTTCAAGCCCGGGGAATCGCCGCTGTCCGACTTCACCATGGGCGCCTCGCGCCGGGAACCCGGTCGCCGCGCCAATGAGGTGCTGCACCCGGTATCCCTGCGGCGCATGTTCTACCTGCAAACCACCGAGGTCACCAACGCCCAGTTTCGCCAATTTCAATCCGCCCATAACTCCGGCCAGATCGAGGGTAAAAGCCTCAATCGGGAGCACCAGCCGGCAGTGCAGGTGAGCTGGCAGCAGGCCGCCTCCTTTTGCAACTGGCTCAGCGAGAAAGAGGGCCTGCCGGCCTTTTACCGGGAAACCAACGGCATCGTGAGCGGCTACAATCCCAACACCACCGGCTACCGGCTACCCAGCGAAACAGAGTGGGCCTGGGCCGCCCGCGCCAAAGGCGAGATACTGCTGAAATTCCCCTGGGGCGACACGTTTCCGCCCACCGATGTGGTAGAAAACTATGCCGACAACACCTCTGCCCACGTTACCGGACGTATACTCAACGGCTATACTGATGGTCACGTGCTCAGCGCCACTGTCGCCTCATTCGCCCCCAACCACAACGCCCTGTACGACATGGGTGGCAACGTCGCCGAATGGGTGCACGATGCATATAGCATCCCCTCCGCCAACGGTACTGTCGCAATTGATTCCCTGGGCACCCAGGGTGGTGATAACTACGTCATCCGCGGCGCCAGCTGGTCCCAGAGCAAGATTGGTGAACTGCGCCTGTCGCACCGTGATTATGGGCAAGCCGGCCGGGATGACGTAGGATTCCGGTTAGCGCGTTATGCAGAGTAAGATATGATCACAACTCGTTCCCTGACCGTCGCAATCCTCTCCCTGGTGCTGGGCGCCGCGCCTTTGTGTGCGCAGCAGGCGACAGAGCCACCGGAGCAGGATACAAAAGAAACACAGAAAAGCCCGCCCGCGGACGAGCCCGGTGCGACCCCGGCCACCCCTCCCCAGGCTGCAAACAACAACTCACCCTTCGACTACCGATCTTCCGAGGAGATATCAGAGGACCTGTCGGTCTCCTTCCCGGTCGATATATAGGACAAAAACATGAAACAAAAGATGTCATCCGAATTCATCTACCAGGTGTTTGCACTGCTGATCGCGGTTATCGTGGTGCACGCGGTGTATGTGGGCCTGATCAGGCCCAGCGCGGACGCCCAGCTCCAGCAGCAGGTGGAATTACAGGCCTCGGGGGCGGACTTCATCCCCGAACGCGGCTTTGCTGTGGTGATACGCGATTTTGAACAGGAGGCCTGTCTTATCCTGATGATCTGGGCCCTGGCTATCATGGGTTACAAGGGTCGTCGCGCCATGGAGGAGCAAGATTTGCTGGGCCGCCGCCTGTTGGACATCCCGGAGGGCACCAGTGTGCTGCCCGAAGACGCCCGCGAATACAGTCGTTCCCTGGAGGCATTGCCCGGCAAGGAACAGGACTACCTGTTGCCGCGCACCCTGCTGTCCGCCCTGCAACGCTTCGCCACCACCGGCAGTATCCAGGCCGTATCCGATACCATCAAGGAGAGTTGTGAAGTGGAGTCTGATCGCCTGGACTCGGAGATGTCCATGGTGCGCTATATCGCCTGGGCCATCCCGTCCATCGGGTTTATCGGCACCGTGCGCGGTATCGGCGCTGCCCTGGGCCAGGCCCACAAGGCGGTGGAAGGGGATATTTCCGGCGTTACGGTCAGCCTGGGTGTGGCTTTTAACAGTACCTTCGTCGCCCTGGTGCTGAGTATCATCATCATGTTCTGCCTGCACCAGTTACAGCTGTCCCAGGAGCGCCTGGTGCTGGATTGCCAGCGCTATGCGGACAAGCGCCTGCTGCGCTACCTGGTAGTCCACTGATGACTATCGCCCTGCTGGATATCAACGACAGTAACCTGCAGTTGTGGAGCGGCGACACCCACCTGCAGAGCCCCGGCTACGCCCTGCTGCAGGAGCGGCAGTATAGCTTCGGCACCTCGGCCCGCGCCGCGGCCCGACTGCAACCAAGGGATATCAATACCCGCTACTGGTGGCAAATGAGCACCGAGGCACTACAACCGGCACTGGGCCCCGCCAGGCACACCGGTGACCTGGTACACGCTCACCTGCAGGACCTGCACCAGCAAGCCGGGAGCCCCGGGGAGTTACTGCTGGCGGTGTCGGGCAGCATGCAACGCAACCAGCTGGCTCTGCTGCTGGGCATCATGCAGCAGTGCCCCTTCGACGCGGTGGGCATGGTTAATCGCAGCGTCGCCCTGGCCAGCCTGTACGGGGGCGGTGGACGACTGTTCCACCTGGAAGTGCAACTGCACCAGGCGGTGATTGCAGAACTGGAAGAGAGCAACGGCAAGGTGGAGTTACAGCGCACAGTACCCCTGCCCGGCTGCGGACTGCTGCAAATACAGGAGCGCCTGGTAGAGATTATCGCCACGGCGTTTATTCGCCAGACCCGTTTCGACCCGCGTCGCAAGGCCGCCACTGAACAGCAATTGTACGATACCCTGCCCGATACCCTGCGCGCCCTGGCACAGAACAACGAGGCCAATCTCGATGTCAACGGTTACCAGGCCCGAGTCAACCGCAATGAACTGATGAGCGCCGGGCAGCGCCTGTTCGACAGCGCGCCGGAAGCCATGGGTGTGCTGCGCCCCGACGACCGTATCATCGCCGACCCCATCGCCGGTTTGTTACCGGGCCTGGCCGAGCGCCTGCCGCAGATGGAAGTACTGGCGACAGACAGCATCCGGCACGCCCTGTTGCAACACCAGGAACAGTTGGTACAGCGCGGGCAAACCCTGAGCTTTATCACCGCCCTGCCCTGCCTGGAGGAAAAAATCGTTCCCCGGGTGGAGGAACCGACGGAGCCCGCTGCACAACAGGCACCGCTCAACACTGCAACCATTGTAACGCCCACCCACCTGCTCCAGAGGTCGCTGGCGCGACCACTGGCCGCCATCGATACCGCACTTGACGGCGACTGGCAACTGTTTCACAGCGGCGAGGGCTGGCAATTGCGCGGCAGCGGCGCGGCGCCCAGGGTCAACAACAGCGACTACCGCACCGGCCAGGTACTGGCCTGCGGCGATACCATTACCAGCGATACAAACGGCGAAGCAGTACTGATCAAGGTTGAACAGTAGCAATTATGGCCAGGAAGAAGCGCGATTTCACCACCTTCAACCTGAGCTTTCTGGACATCATGTCCTGTGGCTTCGGGGCGGTGATTCTGGTTTTTCTGATCATGAACCACTCCATCGAGCAGCAGTCGCAGGACCTGAACCAGAACCTGTTATCCGAGGTCGACCTGCTGGAAGAGGATATCACTGACGGCGAGGAAGGCCTGGTGCGCCTGCGCAACACCCTGTCAGAGGTGGACATGCAAATGGTCGAAGTCCAGGGCCTGGCCACCCGCATCACCGAGGACCTGGACAACCGCGCAGCCATGATTGAAGACCTGAAGCGCGATGGTTATACCGACACCTCTGATATAGATACCCTGAAGGCGGAGGTTCAGTCGCTGGAGGCCGAAGTGAAGAAACTACGGGAAAACAGTGCGCAGGACAGCGGCAGCAGCGCCCGCACCTTCATCGGTGAAGGCAACCGCCAATACCTCACCGGGCTCAACCTGGGGGGGCGCAATATCGTCATTCTGCTCGACACCTCGGCCAGTATGCTGGCGGACAAGCTGGTGCAGATTATCCGCCTGCGCAATATGGGCGAGGATGTACAACGGCGGGCCGACAAGTGGGACCGCACACTCAATACGGTGGACTGGTTGACCGCCCAGTTGCCGGTGGGCAGCAAGTACCAGGTGATTACCTTCAACACCCAGGCCAAAGCCGCACTGCCCGGCACCGACGGCAAATGGCTGGAGGTGGCCAACCAGGCCCAGTTGGAAAAACTGTCAACTGAATTGCGCAAGATCGTCCCCAGTGGCGGCACCAGCCTGGAGAACGCCTTCATCGCCCTGCAGCAGCTATCGCCGACGCCGGACAACATCTTCCTGCTCACCGACGGCCTGCCCACCCAGGGCGCCTTGCCGCCCCGGGGCAGCAAGGTCAGTGCCCAGGAACGCCAGAAGCTATACCGGCAGGCGATCAGGCAACTGCCCGGCAATGTGCCGGTAAATATCATCCTCGCGCCCCTGGAGGGCGATCCCATGGCGGCATCCGAGCTGTGGCAGCTGGCCCAGGTCAGCAAGGGCTCCCTCCTCAGCCCCTCGCGAGACTGGCCCTGATGGCAAGGCGTAAGGGCAGGGCCCCGGAAGAATTCTCACTGTCGTTCCTCGACGTCATCTGCTGCGGCTTCGGCGCGGTAATCCTGCTGCTGATGATCACCAAGACGGTACAGCCACAGATCATCGAGGCCTCCACCGTCAACCTGGAGGGAAAAGTCGCCGCCCTGCAGGAGCAGGTATTCGAAATAAGAGGGGAAACCCGGTTCCTGAACCGGGACCTGAACGCAAAGCATGAACAACTGTCCGAGCATGAGCAACGCATAGCGATTTTGCGGGGCCAGCTGGCCAGCGCTAAATCAAGCTACGATAGCATCCAGGTACAAACCAGCACCAACGATGTGGTCACCGGGCAGCTGGCGATTGCCAGGCAGCAACTGTCGGAGGAACAGAAGCGCTTGCTGGGCTCGCAGCACAAGTCGCAGAACAGCCTGATCGGTGGGATACCGGTGGACAGCGAGTACATCATTTTTGTCATCGATACCTCCGGCTCCATGTTTTCCTATGCCTGGGAGAGGGTGCTGGAGGAAATGCAAGCCACCCTGAGCATCTACCCGGAGGTGAAAGGCATCCAGGTAATGAACGACATGGGACAGTACCTGTTCAGCCGCTATCGAGGAAAATGGATACCGGACTCCCCCGGGCGGCGCAAGGTTATCATGCAAAACCTGCGCAACTGGAATGTGTTCAGCAACTCCAGCCCGGTGGAAGGTATCACCGCCGCCATCCGCACCTTTTATGACCCGGGTAAAAAGATCAGTATCTATGTATTCGGCGATGAATTGGCCGGAGAGGTGTCCATCGCCCAGGTGCTTGATACGGTGGACCGTATTAACCGCACGGACGCCCAGGGCCGTCGCCTGGTGCGCATCCATGCGGTAGGATTTCCTGTACAATTCATCCGGGCACCGCACTTGCAAAGCACTGGCATCCGTTTTGCCACGCTGATGCGGGAACTCACCTATCGCAATGGAGGCACCTTTGTCGCGCTCAATGATTTCCGCCCCTGAGCGAGGTAATCTGCGCCACGTATTCGGGATCGCGGTAGTACTGTTCACGCTGGGTGGCTGTGGACCCGAGCAGGTCGTGGTAAAGGGCAAATTCCCACCTCCGCTGATGGAGCCGCTGCCCCTGAACATCGGGCTGTGGTATGGCGATGATTTTGCCCATCACGAGTTTTTTGATGAGGCCAAGAGCCGAACCGATTCCAGTTGGGTGGTCAAGACCGGTGAGGCGCAGGTACAGATGTGGGACACTCTGCTGGCCGGCATGTTCGACAATGTGGTACAAATGAAGGGCAAACCGGGTCCCGGGCAAATGAACCAGGCGGTTGATGCCGTGCTGATACCTCATGTGGACGAACTGCAGTACGCCATACCGACCCACACCAATATCAAAGTATACGAGATCTGGATGCGCTATCGTTTTGAGCTGGTAACCAGCAGTGGCGACCCCATCGCCCAGTGGACCATGAGCGCTTATGGCAAGACCCCCACGGCCTTTCTGCAGAGCGACCAGGCGGCCGTCAACCTGGCCGCGGTGATGGCATTGCGCGATGCCGGCGCCAATTTCGCCACCACTTTCACCCGGGTGCCCGCATTGCAGAGCTGGCTGCAACAGAGATGGCGGCCCGCTGAGGAAGTCATACCATGATGCGCGGACCAGTACGCACTCTGTTGCTGGTCTGTAGCATCGCCCTGACGTCCGCCTGCGTTACCTCCACAGTGGACGAAATGGTATTCAACGAACCGCTGGAAGGTATCGGCGACTCCAGCGTGGTGATCCTGGGCAGGCGCCATGCCAGTGACTACGAGACCGAGCCGGACTTTATCGAATGCGTGGGTGACCACATTACCTCCCACGACCAGTCCATCCGCGTGATCAATGAGTTGGAGTTCGTCAATGCCCTGTACCCCTGGTTTGAGCCCCGCACCGCCCCCCTGCGCCCCGAGGATATTGAGCGCCTGCTGCGGCAAAAGCCGGTGGCACAGAAAATGGCCGAGTTGAAGACCGAGTATATGATCTGGATTGACGGCGCTACCGTGCGCGGCGATTCGGCCGGTTCCATGACCTGCGCAATCGGCCCCGGCGGTGGCGGCTGCTTCGGCTTTGGCACCTGGAGCGATGATGCCAACTACGAGGCCGCCATCTGGGATTTTACCGACCGCATTGAGGTGGGCCGCGTCAACACCAGTGCCACCGGCCAGTCCTACATGCCGGCGGTGGTGATACCCATCCCTATTATCGCCCCGGTACAGGGTGCCGCCTGCGACGGATTAGGTAATCAGTTGCTGGAATTCCTTTCCAGCGAGTACTAGTGTAGTGCGAAAACCCATTGGAATCATCGCCGCCATCGCCATTGTGCTAACGACAATGACCCTGACCAGTGGCTGCGCCAGCAATCCCGCCACCGGTGGTGCCAACGTGGTCGTCATGACCCAGGGCAGGGAGGTCACCATTGGCCAGGAGATGCATCAAAAGATAGTCGACGAGGGCGCCGCCTATGACGACCCCGAACTGGCGGCCTATGTAAACCGGGTCGGCCAGCGCCTGGTAGCCAACAGCGATAAGCCAAAGCTGGCGTTCACCTTTACCGTCATCGACAGCCCCGACATCAATGCCTTCGCCACCCCGGGTGGCTTTATCTACATCAACCGCGGTCTACTGGCCTACCTGGACAGCGAGGCGGAGCTGGCCGGCGTGCTATCCCACGAGATCGGCCATGTCACAGCGCGCCACGCCGCCAGGCAGCAGAGCGCCGGCATCACCAGCCAGGTCCTTGCCACCACGGCCTATATTCTCACCGGCAGCGGCGATATTGCCGATGCCTCGAACATGTACGGGAGGGAACTGATAGCCGGTTACGGACGGGAGCACGAGCTTGAAGCGGACGGCCTGGGCGCCAAATATATGCATAAGTCGGGCTACGACACCGATGCCCTGCTGGAGGTCATCGGTGTACTCAAGGACCAGGAGCAGTTCCAGCGGGTGAAAGCCAAGTCCACTGGGAAAAAAGTCGGTTCCTACCACGGGCTTTATGCCACCCACCCGCGCAACGACCAGCGCCTCAAAACCGTTATACGCACCGCTGGCGAACTGGAATTGGATGAATACGTGGAGAACCCGGAAATACCCGGGGATTTTCGTCGGCACATGGAGGGCCTGGTGTGGGGAGCCAGTATGCAGAACTCACGTGCAGAGAACCGTTATTACCACAATAAACTGGCGTTCACTTTTGAAGCTCCGGAAGGATGGGACGTCACAGCGGGCTCCAAGGCGATTGAGGCCCGCGCAGCGGACGGTAACGCCAGCCTCACGCTAAGCATCCGCCGCAGGGACAAGGCCGCGACCCCGCGCTCGGTGCTGGAAGGCAGTTCCGAGGGTACGCTCAGTGTTGGTGTGGAACTGGATCAGGCGGGACTCAAAGGCTATACCGCCATCGCCAGCAACAGCGCCGGCTCCAGGCGCGTGGCCGCGATCAACTACAACAGCCTGACCTACCTGTTCGAAGGCCAGGCCCGTGATTTCACCAGCTCGGATGCCCAATTACTGGCTATGATCGAGAGCTTCAGGCCCATGCATCCCAAGGAACGCCAGAGCGCAGCGGCGCGCTATGTGCACTATATACAGGTGCCCCGCGGGGCCACCATGGCGAGCCTCGCCGCCAGCGTCCGCATACCCGACGCCGAAGCCCGGCTGCGCCTGCTTAACGGTCTCTATCCCCGCGGAGAACCGCGCACCGGTGACTGGATCAAGGTGATAAAGTAATTGAGGATGGTGCGTATCGCGCACCATAACTAACGGCCTAACCGGAATACTGCACCAGCACCCAGGGCGGGGCCACCACGGCCCACAACTCCTCATTGGCTTCGTACCAGGCCAGGGCCTGTTGATCATTCACCGGGGTCACCTCACCTGATTCGATCCAGCCCTGAAAGCAGGCTACATTGTCCAGGCCGAGTTGCACCGCGACGTCCACCAGATCCAGTCCCGGCGTAACATTGACCACGGTGCCGTGAGCGTAACTGGTCTGCAGGTCATGCCAGCGGATGCGTGAGGTCTGGCTCAGATACTCCCGACGCAGCAGAGCTGCGCGCTCAATACCCGACTCAGCCATAACGGGAATCCGCGACAAAGGGGTTGGTCTGGCGTTCCTGTCCGAAGGTGGAATTGGGTCCGTGGCCCGGAATGAAAGTAATGTCATCACCCAGTGGGAACAGCTTGTCGCGGATACTGGCAATTAGCTCCTCATGATTGCCCCGGGGGAAATCCGTGCGCCCGATGGAACCCTGGAACAACACATCTCCCACCCAGGCCAGTTTCTGTGGCTGGCACAGAAATACCACATGCCCGGGGGTGTGCCCCGGACAGTGAATAACCTGTAATTCCTGCTCGCCGACAGTCACAATATCACCCTGCTCCAGCCAGCGGTCGGGCAGAAAAGCATCGGCCCGGGGGAAACCGGACATCTCGCACCATTCCGGCAGTTTTTCCAGCCAGAACTCGTCGTCTTTGTGGGGACCCTCTATGGGCACTTGCAGCTGCTGGCGCAGCACGTCCGCGGCCGCGCAATGGTCCATGTGTGCGTGAGTCAGGATGATTTTCTCGACAGTCGCACCCATCTGCTGCACTGCGGCGAGGATCTGCTCCACATCACCACCCGGGTCCACGATGGCGGCTCTGCCAGTGGACTCACACTTGATAACGGAACAGTTCTGCTGGTAGGGCGTTACCGGCACGATGGTGTACTGAATTGACATATGAGTATTTGATCCTATTTGATTTCTCAGGCTCAGGGCAACATACCCTCGTCCGATAAGACCTCATCATGATTCGCCCGGGAGCTGAGAAACACCTGCTCGTCGAACTGATTTTCACTCTTGGCCACGATGACGGACACGGTGGCATCACCGGTTACATTAACCGCGGTGCGTACCATATCCAGCAGACGGTCGACACCGATGATCAATGCGATGCCCTCCACCGGCAACCCGGCCTGCTCCAGCACCAGTGCCAGGGTTATCAGGCCAACACCAGGTACCGCAGCGGTGCCCACGGAAGCCAGTGTGGCGGTAAGAATTACCGTGATGAAAGCCGTCATGGATAGATCTATGCCATAGACCTGCGCAATGAAAACGGTGGCCACACCCTGCATAATGGCAGTACCATCCATATTGATAGTGGCTCCCAGCGGGACGGTGAAACCCGCCACGCTGTTATGCACACCCATACGCCGCTCCACCGTGCGCAGGGTGACAGGCAGGGTGGCACCGGAAGACGCCGTACTGAAGGCAAAAACCCACACCGGGCGCATCTTGCTGAGGAGTATCCGCGGAGACAGGCCGGAAAACCCCTTGAGCATCAAACTATAAATCACCAGGGCGTGAAACAACAGTACCGCCAGGACGGTAAAGAAGTAGGCCGCAAGATCCAGGATAGCCCCGATACCCATAGTGGAAAACAGCTTGGCCAGCAACGCAAATACGCCATAGGGCGCCAGTTCCATCAGCACCTCCACCATTTTCATAACCACCGTTTCCATGTCCCGAAAGAAACTGGCGATCCGGCGGCCCGGCTCCCCCGCGCGGGAGATGGCATAACCAAACAACAGTGCGAACACGATGATCTGCAGCATCTTGCCGTCGGCCATGGCCCTCACCGGATTAGAGGGAAAGATGTCCACCAGCACATCGACCAGTGGTGGCGCCACCGATGCCTGGAAATTTGTATCGACCCCCAGCGCAACGTTATTACCAGGGCCGATGAAGACCGCGAACAACAAAGCCACACTCACCGCCACAGCGGTAGTGGCCAGGTAGAAACCCAGGGTCTTGACCGCAATGGGCCCCATTCGTGAACTGTCTCCCAGGGAACTGGAACCACAGATCAGCGAAACCAGTACCAGGGGCACTATCAACAGCTTGAGTGAGGCCACGAATATGCGGCCCACCACATCGAACAGGCCTCCTACCAGATAGCCATCCAGCGCGTCCCGCACAACTGCCGGTACGCCAGCGCTGTGTAACAGAAAATTTAACAGGGAACCAAGCAGAATTCCCGCCACCATGGCAATTAATATGCGGTTGGTGAGACTCATTCCGGGCAGGGTCCGGTATCATAGCCGGCCACCGCATCATCGGCGCAGGCGTTACAGGGCGAGGCGTATTCCTTTTGGCCACCAGCGGCGAGAGTGGCGCAGGCCGGGGCATATTCCATGGTGCACACTTGTGGCCGCGGCTCCGGGCACTGAATCATCTTGCTGAGCTGCGGTTGAGAAGCGCAAGCAGACAGCAAAAGAAGGGCGGCAACACCGCAAACACTGCGCATTATTCTCTCCATTCGGGG
>QNFR01000022.1 GCA_003646405.1 Gammaproteobacteria bacterium | reverse complement strand
CCAGAGCCACTTTGCGATACTGCCTGGGTCGCCTTCCACTTCGGCAATAGCCAACTATCTGCTTAATCGACCCAACCCAGTACATTGCGAATAATCGACCAGCGCGGCTCCTGCGATCGGGAGGCACCACCGAGCATCCAGTACTCATAGAGAGAATCAATAGTCCCATCTTTACGCTTCAGCTCAATCCAGTTGCTGACAAATTCCATCATCTCCACATCACCCTTGGGAATCGCATAGGCGGCCGGCAGGCGAATACCACCACTGCGGACCCTGGCGACCGTGTAGCGTGGATAGCGATAACTGTAGGCGGAGCCCTCTTCGGCGGAAAGCATCAGGGCATAGGCATAGCGGTCGGGCAGGCTGGCTATGCAGGACATGGCCATATCCATTTGTCCCGACTGCAGCATGCGGCCCAGGGAGTCGAACTCAAAGGGCACAAATTCCAGCTCCACACCCAGGTCTTCCGCCAGGATGTGAGCCATTTCCACATCGAAGCCCACCAACTCGCCGCGCTGGGTAAGGAAGCTACAGGGCAGGTTATTGGGGCGATACCCTACCTGCAGCACGCCGTCACGCAAAATATGATCCAGCCGGGTACCTGCCAGCGGCGGGACGCACACACATTATCGCCAGTTTCAGTTAAAATGAGACACGCCACAACACCAAACCCGATAACTGGAGTGTCAGCACGTGTTCGAAGAACTGCAACTCGACCGCCGCCTACAACTAAGCCTCGACGAGATGGGGTTCACGGATGCGACGGAGGTACAGCGCAAAGTCGTCCCCGCAGTGCTGACCGGTAAAGATCTGCGTGTCAGCGCCGAGACCGGCAGCGGCAAGACACTTGCCTACCTCATCCCCCTGATTCAGCACATCCTGAGCACACCAACCAACCGGCACGCCGGCACTTTGGTATTAATCCTGGTGCCCACCCGGGAACTGGCCAGGCAGGTACTGAAACACTGCCGCCCGCTGCTTGGGAAATCGCCCGTTGATGCCCAGGCCATTACCGGCGGAGCCGACTTCAAGTACCAGAAAGCCCTGCTGCGCAAAAATCCGGAAATCATCATAGCCACCCCCGGGCGCATGCTGGAGCACTGCGAAAAAGGCAGCGCCGATCTGGCCTCACTGCAGGCCCTGGTATTGGACGAAGCCGACCGCATGCTGGATATGGGGTTCCGCGAGGACGTAATGAAAATCGCCGGCTACTGTGGCACCAGGCGGCAGGTGTTGATGCTATCCGCCACATTGAAACACAAGGGGCTGGGAGCGGTCGCCAGATCCCTGTTACAGTCTCCGCAAAAGATCGCCATTGGCCAGGTGCGCCAACCCCATAGCAGTATCTTTCACCAGCTTATACTGGCAGATAGCCAGGAGCATAAAGACAAGCTGCTGGTCGCTCTGCTGCAACAAGGGGGGTTCCGCCGCGCCCTGGTATTCGGCAACAAGCGTGCGACGGCCGTGCGACTGGCTGGTCTGCTCAACTATCACAAACTGCGCTGCGGCACCCTGCAGGGGGAGATGAGCACCGAGGAGCGCAAGCACGTCATGACCCAGTTCAGTGACGGCAAGGTGGATATCGTCTGCGCCAGCGACGTGGCCGCCCGCGGCCTGGATGTCAAGGATATCGACCTGGTGGTCAACTACGACATCCCCCACAGCGGTGATGACTACCTGCATCGCACCGGACGCACCGGGCGGGCCGGCGCTGAGGGCCTCGCGGTATCCTTTGCCACTGCTGCGCAGTGGAACCAGACGGTCAGTATCGAGCGCTACCTTAACCTGAATTTTGAGCGGCGCAGTCTGCCCGGGCTCAAGGCAAAGTATAACGGACCAAAAAAGCTGAAATCCTCAGGCAAGGCGGCCGGCTCAAAGAAAAAACGCAGCAAGTCCGCGCCGGACAAGAGCAAGACACGGCGGCGTAACCAGAAAAACCGCGGCAAACCACAGCCCGCAAATGACGGCTTTGCACCCCTGATGAAAAAAAAGCCGTAGGGACAGTAGGGGTCAGGTCAATCCTCGCTACCCAGCCATTTGTAAACCACGCCGGCCAGGGCCGCACCGACAATTGGCGCCACCCAGAACAGCCACAGTTGGGAAATCGCCCAGCCGCCCTCAAACAGGGCTACACCGGTGCTGCGCGCCGGGTTGACCGAGGTGTTGGTAACCGGGATGCTGATCAGGTGGATCAGGGTCAGGCCCAGGCCAATGGCTATCGGAGCCAGCCCCGCCGGGGCGCGCTCGTCGGTGGCGCCCAGGATAATAATCAGAAACATGAAGGTCATCACCACTTCGGTGACCAGTGCGGAGGTCAGATTGTAGCCGCCGGGAGAATGCTCACCATAGCCGTTGGAGGCAAACCCGGCCGTTTCGAAACCGGCCTGACCACTGGCAATCACATAGAGGACCGCCGCACCGGCCAGGCCACCCAGTACCTGGGCGACAACGTAGGGTAGTAGTTCCCCGGATGAAAAGCGTCCGCCGACCATCAGGCCCACCGACACCGCTGGATTGAGATGACAGCCGGAAATATGGCCGATGGCGAAAGCCATGGTCAGGACAGTAAGACCAAACGCCAGAGCGACCCCCACAAAGCCGATACCCAACTCGGGAAATGCCGCAGCCAGCACCGCACTACCGCAGCCACCCAGAACCAGCCAGAAAGTGCCGAGAAACTCAGCGCCCAGTTTCTTGCTCATACTCATAACGATTTCTCCTCACAGTATCATTATCCGGGTTTCCGGAATGTCCCGAATCGTATCACAACCGACCCACAACACCGACACCCTGATTGTCCCCCATTTAGGGAATCACTACCGGGGGAGTGTCGGCTGTCGGGGCTTGCTTCCCAACGGCGCGACGCTGCAGACAGAGACTGAATAATTGTGCCCGCGCAGGCGCTACAGGCTTGACGCCATTGCCGAAATCGCGGAATCTGCAGCGATCAGATATTTACTCCGACTGCGCGGACAAAAGCGCTGCTGGTAAAGGATAAAGTAATGAAAGTAGCGATAACCACCGGCGCGGTGGTGGCTGGCATTTTCCAGTGCACTGGTGAGACAGTATGTCCGGGAGGCGGTGTTGGCACTGCTTGAAAGTAAGCTGCCCCGGGTGGGCACTACCATTTTTACCCGCATGTCCGCATTGGCAGCCGAGTGCAACGCCCTGAACCTGTCCCAGGGCTTCCCCGACTTCGATGCGCCGGCGCCCCTGCTGGATGCCATGGCCAGGCATGTTATGGCCGGGCACAACCAATACGCCCCCATGGCCGGGGTGCTGCCGTTGCGCGAGCAGATTGTAGCCCAGGCGGCACTGCACATGGGGATCAACTGCGATCCGGACAGTGAAATAACCGTGGTACCTGGCGCCACAGAGGGGATCTTCTGCGCAGTCATGGCCTCCGTTAATCCTGGCGACGAGGTCATTGTATTCGACCCCTGTTACGACAGCTACGAACCATCGATCGAGCTGGCCGGGGGCCGTGCTGTCCACATCCCGCTCACCGAACACACATTTGCCATCGACTGGGAGCGGGTAGAGTCGGCTATCACCAGCCGCACCCGCCTCATCATAGTCAACTCACCGCACAACCCCAGTGGCAGCACTTTATCCCACGCAGATCTGTTCTGTCGGGCCCTGAAAAATTCGAGGTTCAGCTTCACCCCCAGTGCCGGCACCTACTTCCAGTTACTAGACTACAGTGCGATCGTCGATACACCCGACACCCGGCTGGCCGAGGATTGGACCCGGCAATACGGCCTTGCCTCCATTCCCGTTTCCGTTTTTTACCAGACGCCCCCCGCGCAGTGCTATCTGCGCTTTTGTTTTGCCAAAAGCGATGATGTCTTACTGGAGGCCGCGGACATACTATGCACAATTTAAATGTCACCCTGATCCAGTGCGAACTGGCCTGGGAAAAACCTGCGGACAACAGGCGCCAGATCGGGGCCCTGATTGACCAGCTGGGCGCAAATACAAACACAGACACAGGTACCGACCTGATAGTGCTCCCGGAAATGTTCACCACGGGTTTTTCAATGAATGCCCTGGCCAACGCCGAAGAGCCCGGCGGCGCCACGCAGCAGTGGCTGCTGGATATCGCGCAGGATAAGGACTGCGCTGTCACCGGCAGCATCGCGGTGCATGACAACGGCGGTGTCTACAACCGTATGTTGTTCGCCACACCGGATGGTGTGCAGCACTACGACAAGCGGCACCTGTTCCGTATGGCCGGCGAACATCGGCGTTACCAGAGCGGCAGCGAGCGGGTGATTGTCAGTTGGCGTGATTGGCGTATCAACCTGCAGGTCTGCTACGACCTGCGCTTCCCTGTATTCAGTCGCAACCGGGACGATTACGACCTGATGCTCTACGTGGCCAACTGGCCGGCCGTGCGCCGCCTGCACTGGCGTCAGTTGCTGATCGCCCGGGCGATCGAAAACCAGGCCTGTGTGGTGGGGGTCAATCGTATCGGAGAGGACGCCACGGGGCTGGACTACAGTGGAGACAGTCTGGCTATTGCGGGGGACGGAGAGCTATTGCTGGACATGGAAAATGAAAAAGGTGCCGCCCGGGTGATTCTGGACGGTACCGCCCTGCACAACTATCGCGCGGGATTCCCCTGCCAGGCGGATGCGGACGACTTCCGGTTGGAGTGAACGCCATCACCAGTCCAGCGCCTGTTTGACGAAGGGAATAGACAGGGCGCGCTGCTGCGCAAGCGAAGTCTGGTCCAGCACGTCCAGCAGATCCAGCAATGGCTGCATGGCCCGCGGCGCGCGATTGACAATATAGCGAGCCACATCCGCAGGCAGCAGCAGACCCCTGCGCGAAGCCCGAAAGCGCAAAATAGCGGCCTTCTCCTCGTCATCGACCTGCGCCAGTTGATAGACGATACCCCAGGACAGGCGCGAGCGCAGGTCCGCCAGATCCACCGCCAGAGCCCGGGGCGCGGCGTCAGCGGCCACCAACAGCTTACAATTGGCCTGTAGCGCGCGGTTATACAGGTTAAACAACGCCAACTCCCATCGCTCATCTCCCACGACGCAGTGCAAATCATCGAGGCAGACCAGATCCAGGGCTTCCACCCCCTGCAGCACCTCGTCCGGAGCGTAATGACCCAGGTCGGCCAGGGGCAGATACAGCGCCCGGTTGCCCCCCAGATGACAGCCGGCTTGCAGCAGGTGGGATTTCCCGCAGCCGGCGGCCCCATACAGGAAGATCATGGTTTCACCGTCAGGCGTCAGTTGCCCCTGCAAGGCGCTGACCAGTGGCTGTACTGCCGGCACCGCCAAAAAGTTCTGCAGCGTTGCATCGTCGCGCAGCTGCACTTCCAGGGTTAGCTGGTGTTGTCGGGAACCACTTAAACCCACTCGCCGCTCTGGAGAATCTACTGCCACTGGTAACTCAACTGGCTGTTGGCGGCGGTTGGTGGCAGCGACACCAATCGCTCATTGAGTTCGATGATGGCCGCCAGTTGGTCCGCGTCCGCCTGCGCATACAAACGCAGCTCGATCCGGTCTCCCTGTATGCGCTCTATATTGGCATGCTCGATCAACTCCAGGCCCTCCAGCCAGGCGACAATGCCGGCATAGTCGGCATAACTGAATACACCCACCACCGACATACTCACGCTACTCTCATCGGTTCCCGAGGCGACCACCGCATAACGCGCAGACATTTCCTCAGCCACGATGGATACCCCCTCACGCAAAAACGCACCTGCGTCGGGAGCGGTGACAGAGCGATCAATACGGTCGCCGGAGTAAAAATAGCTCCAGTCACCAACCGAATTACCCACAGACAGGGCTGCCAGACGCCCGGACAGTATGTTTTGCACGTCATAACGGGCCGATGCCGCCTGCAGGGCGGGACCATGAAGGCGCCAGACCTCCTCCGGGGAAATCGCCGCTGAATCGGCCAGATCAAACAGAGGCAATTGCACTGGAACACCGCGCCGGGCAAATTCCGCCAGTAGCTGCCGCGTCAGATCTGGCGCTGTGTCCCAGTTGACGAAATAACGCCCACTGGCATCCTCGACCACCACCCACACCAACACCGGCGGGCGATTGGCCGTCCACAGTGGCGCACCCGCCTCTGTCACCAACCGCGTCACGAATGAACCGTCAAATTCCAGGCGCACCGAGAGTTTCGGGGGCACGCTCTCATCCCGACTGTAGGCATACTGCTGCACGTGACTCCTGGCCTTGCCAAGAGCGGCCGCAACAGCGGGATACTGCAGTACTTCCACGCTGCCGGACACCTTTACCAGCACCTCGGCCAGGGCCTCCCGGGAGGCCCTGGCAAGCGCCCGGGAACTCTGGTCCGCCACTGGCACCTGCGCCGCATAAAGGTCCCGCACGATATCCGCCCGGGCGAACGTTGTGATGAGCACCAGCAGCAATGGCCACAGCACCTGCGAGACTACCTTTAACACACCACCCTCCAGACCGGTCAGGAAAGTGCGCATTGTAGCAGTACTAACCGCCCCCGGCCCAAAAATGGCGCCTTTGCCTGCAACGATTGCTGAAACGCCAATTCGAGAGTGCGTTGTCACAATACACAGGCTAAAATACCTGCCCGGAACCTGGAAGCCGCAGTCGGATCACGATTGTGGCTTCCAGGTTAAACCTCCCAACCTTTCACTGGATTGCGAACCCCATGAATGATGACAACGGGCAACCCTCCCTGAGCTACAAGGATGCGGGCGTCAACATTGACGCGGGAAATGCGCTGGTCGAGCGTATCAAAGGGGTCTCGAAGCGCACCGCACGCGCCGAGGTCCTCAGTGGACTGGGGGGCTTCGGCGCCCTCTGTGAAATTCCCGCCGGCTACCGCCAGCCCGTACTCGTTTCCGGCACCGATGGGGTGGGCACCAAACTTTGCCTGGCCATGGATTTAGGTATTCACGACACCATCGGCATCGATCTGGTGGCCATGTGTGTCAATGACCTGGTGGTCGCGGGAGCAGAGCCCCTGTTCTTTCTCGACTACTACGCCACCGGCGTTCTCAACGTGGATACCGCTGCAGATGTGGTAGAAGGTATCGGCCGGGGTTGTGAACTGGCCGGCTGCGCCCTGGTCGGTGGCGAAACCGCCGAAATGCCCGGCATGTATGAAGGTGACGATTACGACCTGGCCGGATTTTGTGTCGGGGTGGTGGAAAAATCGGAAATTATCGACGGCAGCAGCGTGTGCCAGGGAGATGCACTGCTGGGTATCGCCAGCAGCGGACCACACTCCAACGGTTACTCCCTGATCCGTAAAATCCTCGAAGTCAATGCCGCCGAACTGCACCAGTCACTGGGCGAGACCACGCTGGGGCAGGCGCTGCTGACCCCGACCACCATCTACGTGAAAGCTCTGCTGGAGCTCTTTAAGAAAGTGCCGGTAAAAGCCCTGTCCCACATTACCGGGGGCGGCCTGCTGGAGAATCTGCCCCGCGTCCTGCCCGGGAACTGCAATGCCAAGATCGATACGCACAGCTGGCAATGGCCTCAGGTATTCCAGTGGCTTCAAGACCAGGGCAACGTCGAGATCCAGGAGATGTATCGCACCTTCAACTGCGGCGTTGGCATGGTTGTGTGTGTGGCGCAAGAGGACAAAGCCGCGGCAATGGCCCAACTCAACGCCACGGGACACAAGGCCTGGGAGATCGGGGTCGTCACCGCCGGCAACAATACGGTTGAACTACTGTCGTGACACACCGCAAGCAGGCCCGTCTGGCCATATTGATCTCCGGGCGCGGCTCCAACATGCAGGTGTTTATAAATGCCTGCGCCAGCGGCGACCTGGACGCACAAGTCGGCCTCGTCATCAGCAACAATCCGGATGCCGCCGGGCTGCAACGTGCGGCGGAGGCAGGCATCGCCACCTGCTGCATTGACCACCGTTCGTACTCCAGTCGCGAGGACTTTGATCAGGCCCTGGTGGAGCAATTGAACAGCACTCAGGTGGACCTGGTGATCCTGGCGGGTTTTATGCGTATTCTCACCCCCGTATTCATTGCCCCATTTGCCGGTCGCCTGTTGAACATTCACCCATCTTTGTTGCCCAAGTACCCGGGTTTACATACCCACCAACGCGCCCTGGATGCCGGCGACAGCGAGGCCGGAGTCACGGTGCACTTTGTCACTGCGGAACTGGATGGCGGGCCGCCCATTGTTCAGGCCCGGGTACCCATTGTTCCCGGCGACACAGCAGCGACACTGGCGGCACGGGTGATCGAGGAAGAACACGTCATTTACCCTGTCGCTGCCCAATGGTATCTGCAGGGGCGTTTGACGTTGACGGATCAAGGAGCTTACCTGGATGGCAATCCAATCCCTGTTAGCGGAATTGCGCACACACCGGACCTGCGCTAGCTGGCGACTTATTCTGGCTGCCACCACACTGGCCGGCCTTCTACTGCCCGCCAGCAACGCGGCCACCACTACTCCTGACAAAGTCATCGGGCTCAGGCCCTATACAGCCCAGTACAAAACCACCACCAGAGGTCTGGAGCTGGACCTGGTCCGCAAATTAAAACCTGGGGCCGACGGCAACTATATCCTCACTAACGGCGGCAAGATTATGGTCGTGGGCTTTCACGAAGTGAGTGTATTTAAGGTAGAGGGTACCCGTATACTCCCCAAATCCTACGTCTACCAGGGAACCGGCCTGATCAATCGCCGCAGAGAAGTGCACTTCATCCCCGGAGCCGACTCCATTCGCAGTTTGTATAAAGACCAGTGGTACGACCTGCCAGGAACTGACAAAACACTGGATCGCATGAGCCAACACGAGCAATTACGCCTGCTGTTACTCAATGACCCGGCACCGGCACCGGCGCAAGAGTTCGCCATCCAGGTAGCCGATGGCAAGCGGGTCAAGGACTATCGCGTAGTGGTTGTCGCCGAAGAGATCGTGGAAACCCCGCTGGGCCTGGTCCAAACGCTGCACCTTGAGCGCCTGCACGATGACCCGGACCGCAAAACCGACATGTGGTTGGCGCCTGCCTGGGATTATCTCATGGTGAAGAGCATCCACATCGAGGATGACAACCCGGTGGAGATCATGCTGATCAGCGCCAGCATTGACGGTGTGCCAGTTCAGGCCCGCTAGTGTACTGTTGTCAGGCCTTGGGGAGGGTAACACCCCGCTGTCCCTGGTATTTCCCGCCGCGGTCCTTGTAACTCACTTCACAGACCTCGTCTGACTCGAAAAACAACATCTGGGCCACACCCTCGTTGGCGTATATCTTGGCTGGCAACGTGGTGGTATTGGAAAATTCCAGGGTGACATGACCCTCCCACTCGGGCTCCAGAGGGGTCACGTTGACAATAATGCCACAGCGCGCGTAAGTGGACTTGCCCAGGCAGATCGTCAGGACATTGCGTGGTATACGAAAATACTCCACCGTGCTGGCCAGAGCGAAAGAGTTGGGGGGGATGACACAGACATCATCGACCACATCGACAAAGCTGCCCTCGTCAAACCGCTTGGGGTCCACTGTCGCCGAGTTGATATTGGTGAACACCTTGAACTCGCGCGAGCAACGCACATCGTAGCCGTAGCTGGAAGTGCCGTAGGAGATCAGGCGATTGGCACCATCAGAACGGACCTGTCCCGCCTCGAAGGGCTCGATCATGCCATGTTCCTGCGCCATTGAGCGTATCCACTTGTCTGATTTGATACTCACGCATGGCCTCTCAATCGTCTGAAATCTTTATCTCGGGGAACTGATGTACCACACCATCTCCCTGCCCCGCCAGAACCGCCTGCACTGCGGCAGCCGCCTCCAGATAGATAGCCGTCACCGCTGAATCGGGCTCGGCAATGACCGTGGGTGTACCCGCGTCAGTCTGCTCCCGGATGGACAGGGCCAGAGGCAGGCTCGCCAGCAGGGGGACACCGTAATCCGCGGCGATGCGCTCGCCCCCATGCTCACCAAAAATATGTTCCCGGTGGCCGCACTGGGAACAAATGTGCACCGCCATGTTTTCGATGATTCCCAGTATAGGCACATCCACCTTGCGGAACATCTCTATGCCCTTTTGCGCATCCACCAGGGCGATATCCTGCGGCGTGGTGACAATCACCGCACCGGATACGTTGGCCTTCTGTGACAGTGTGAGCTGAATGTCACCGGTGCCCGGCGGCATATCGATCACCAGGTAATCCAGCTCTCCCCACAGGGTCTGCTCCAGCATTTGCGCCAGAGCGCCGCCCGCCATTGGGCCACGCCACACCATGGGTGTACGGTCGTTCACCAGGTAACCCATGGACATGGTTTTGAGTCCATAAACCTCGACCGGCAGCAGGTACTGGTCATCCTGCTGTTGCGGGCGCACATCAGCTGCAACACCCAGCATCAACTGCTGACTGGGGCCGTAGACATCCGCGTCCAGCAGACCGACCTGGTGGCCCATGGTCTTGAGCGCCAGGGCCAGGTTGACCGCCGTGGTAGACTTGCCCACGCCACCCTTACCTGAAGCCACGGCAATAATGTGCTTGATCTCGTTCACGCAAATGTACCTCGTATGAATTTTTTTGCGAATCGGCGCCCGGGAACGGGCACTTGTCGGGGTTGCTAGTATAGGGACATGCCGGGCTTTCAACAATGCCGCCGTGTACTTACGGCAGCGGGTGAAAAGCCCGGGCAAAAACGCTATAGTAGCGCCCCTTTTTTCAGCATACGGACGGCATTGATTGATGACCGCAAACGCACGGCGCAAGATCCTGGTAACCAGCGCATTGCCCTACGCCAACGGTTCGCTGCACCTGGGCCACTTACTGGAGCAGGTGCAGACGGATATCTGGGTGCGCTTCCAGAAATCCCGCGGCCACGACTGTCTCTACGTCTGCGCTGACGACGCACACGGCACCGCCATCATGCTGACCGCAGAAAAGCTCGGCATTACCGCTGAGCAGCAGATCGCCAGCATCAGGCAAGAGCATGAGCGTGACAGTGCCGGCTTCCTGATCGGTTTTGACAATTTCTACAGCACCCATTCCGAAGAGAACCGCTTCTGGTGCGAATCGATCTACCAGCGACTCAAAGACAACGGCCACATCGCTTCACGGACGATTACCCAGGCCTTCGACCCTGAAAAGCAGTTATTTTTAGCCGACCGGTTTATCAAGGGCACCTGCCCCCGCTGCAAGACCGAAGACCAGTACGGCGACAACTGCGAGGCCTGCGGTGCCACCTACAGCCCAGCGGAGTTAATCGACCCGGTATCGGCGATATCCGGAGCCATCCCGGTAAAAAAAGAGTCCACCCACTTCTTCTTCAAACTCCCCGAGTATGAGGCCATGCTCAAGGAGTGGCTGGCTTCCGGCACACTGCAGCCCCAGGTGGCCAACAAATTACGGGAGTGGACCGACGCCGGACTGCAGGAGTGGGATATCAGCCGTGACGCGCCCTACTTCGGCTTCGAAATACCGGGCGAGCCGGGCAAATACTTCTACGTTTGGCTGGATGCCCCAATAGGCTATATCGCCAGCTTCCAGCACTACTGTGACCGCACCGGACACGACTTCGACAGCTACTGGCAGCCCGACACCGACACCGAGCTGTACCACTTTATCGGCAAGGACATCATCAACTTTCACGGACTGTTCTGGCCCGCCGTGCTGTACGGCGCCGGACTGCGCACACCCACGGCCGTGTACGTCCACGGCTTTCTCACGGTAAACGGCACCAAAATGTCCAAAAGCCGCGGCACCTTCATCAAGGCCGGCACCTACCTGGAACACCTGGACGCGGAATACCTGCGCTATTATTTCGCTGCCAAGTTGAACGCGTCAGTGGACGACATCGATCTCAACCTGGAGGATTTCGTACAGCGGGTCAATTCGGATGTGGTAGGCAAGATTGTCAACATCGCCAGTCGCTGTGCCGGCTTTCTGCGCAAGGGCTTTGACAACAAGCTCACCAGCACCTGCGCTGAACAGCAACTGGTCGAGGATTTTATTGGCGGTGGTGATGCTATCGCCGCTTTATACGAGCAGCGTGAATTCAACAAGGCGATGCGGGAAATCGTAGCCCTGGCGGATCGGGCCAACCAGTATATCGACGAGAAAAAGCCCTGGGTACTGGCCAAACAGGAAGGCACCGGGCAACAGGTACACGAGGTTTGCAGTGTGGGTATAAACCTGTTCCGGGTGCTGATGACCTACCTCAAACCGGTACTGCCGGCCATGGCCGAAAAGGCAGAGGCCTTTCTCAACTGCTCACTAGACTGGTCCGCTCTCGATGCTCCCCTGCTGGATCACGAGCTGGCCAGGTTCAAACCACTACTCACCCGTATCGACAGCAAGCACGTTGCAGCGATGGTCGAGGCCAGCGCCGAGGCGCAGACAGAAGCAGTGGCGCCGCCTGCCAAAGCACCGCTGCCGGCGGCTCAAGCGACCCAGCCCAGGGGCGATATTATTCAGTTCGAGGATTTTGCCAGGATCGACCTGCGCATTGTCGAGATTGTGGCGGCAGAGCATGTGGAGGGGGCCGATAAACTACTGCGACTGACGCTCAGCCTGGGGGATTCAGATTCCCCGGCCGACCAGAAACAGGTATTCGCCGGCATCAAATCCGCCTATCAGCCGGAAGACCTGGTGGGAAAACTTACGGTAATGGTGGTCAACCTGGCGCCGCGTAAAATGCGTTTCGGCGTTTCCGAGGGTATGGTCCTGGCTGCGGGGCCCGGCGGCAAGGAGCTATTTTTGCTGGAGCCGCATGCCGGTGCCAGACCCGGCATGCAGGTAAAATAAGCCCGGTAAGTTATAAGCTTAGCACGATCAACTTATTGTTTTTCAAGGATAAGTTACATACCATGGAAGGTATTCAGGGAACGGCGGAAAGAGCTAACAGCCTGAGATTAATGGTCATTAGTTTGGTTCTTCACACTGCCGTCAACAGCGGTAAACGATAGAATAGCCACCCTGGCACAACAGTGCATCGCGGCGAGAGACCTACCATGCTGGCAGACTACTCCATCTTGTTGATCAGTGCGATTCTGGTTAACAATTTCGTACTGGTACAGTTCCTGGGACTGTGCCCGTTTATGGGCGTGTCCAACAAACTGGAAACCGCCATGGGCATGTCCATGGCGACCACTTTTGTGCTGACCCTGGCGTCGGCCTGTAGCAACCTGACCTACCACTTCCTGTTGCAACCTCTGGGGCTCGGCTACCTGAGAACGATCGCCTTCATCCTGGTAATCGCTGTGGTAGTGCAGTTTACCGAGATGGTAGTGCGCAAAAGCAGCCCCCTGCTGTACCGGGTATTGGGCGTGTACCTGCCACTGATCACCACCAACTGCGCGGTACTCGGGGTCGCCCTGCTCAATATCAACAAGGATCACAATTTCCTGCAATCGCTGTTTTACGGTTTTGGCGCCGCCGTGGGGTTTTCCCTGGTGCTGGTGTTGTTTGCCGCCATGCGTGAGCGCCTGACAGTGGCTGATGTGCCCACGCCCTTTAAAGGTGCGGCCATCGGCATGGTTACCGCAGGCCTGATGTCCCTGGCCTTTATGGGCTTTGCCGGGTTGGTCTAGTGCTCGAATTGATCGCCCAATACCCTTTGCTCGCTGCCCTGCTCGTTCTGGTGGGGATGGGCGCCGTTTTCGGCGCACTGCTGGGTTTCGCCGCGGTGCGTTTCAAGGCCGAGGGCAACCCCATCGTGGACCAGATCAACGATATCCTGCCACAGACCCAGTGTGGCCAGTGCGGTTACCCGGGCTGTCGGCCCTACGCCGAGGCCATCGCCAACGGCGAAGCCATCAATAAGTGTCCACCCGGTGGTGAGGCGGGCATACAGGCCCTGGCGGACCTGCTGGATATGGAACCCATCCCCCTGGACGAGGAACATGGCGAAGAAAAAGCCGCAGCAACGGTCGCCTTCATCCGCGAAGCCGAATGCATCGGCTGCACCAAGTGCATACAGGCCTGCCCGGTGGACGCCATTTTAGGCGCGGCCAAACAGATGCACACCGTTATCATCAGCGAATGTACCGGTTGCGACCTGTGTGTAGAGCCCTGCCCGGTGGACTGTATTGACATGATCCAGGAGGAGGAATCCCTGCAGAGCTGGCACTGGCAGTTGCCGGACCCGGTAACCCGTCAAGTTGGTATCATCGCCACCGACGCCGTTGCGGTCTCCGCGCAGGACGAGGCCGCATGAGAAAAATTTTCGGCTTCCACGGCGGTATCCACCCGCCTGAAAATAAACAGCAGTCGCTACGCACACCCATTGCCGATGCGGGCATCCCCCCGCAACTGGTCATCCCCCTGTCCCAGCATATCGGCGCTCCCGCCAGGCCGGTGGTCGCCGTCGGAGATAGCGTCCTGAAGGGACAAATGATCGCCGGGCCCGCAGGCTTCGTGAGCGTACCCATGCACGCCCCGACATCGGGAAATATTGTGGCCATTGAGGACCGCCTCATAGCGCACCCCTCTGGCCATCTTGCGCGATGTATCGTTATCGCCAGTGATGGCCGGGATGAGTGGATAGAACACAGTGGCGCGGCGGACTATCGGGACCTGGACAAAGCCGACCTGATCAACCGCATCCGCAATGCGGGAATAGCGGGCATGGGCGGCGCCGGTTTCCCGACGGCGGTCAAGCTCTCGTTAAAGCCGGACACCCGCATTACAACCCTGATCATCAACGGCACCGAGTGTGAACCCTATATCACCGCCGATGACATCCTGATGCGTGAACGCGCGCAGCAGATTATCGAGGGTACAAAAATTCTCAGCCAGCTCATCGCGCCGGAGGAAACCCTGATCGGGGTGGAGGACAACAAACCACAGGGACTGGCGGCACTACGCGCAGCGGCGCAGGGCTGTGCGCTAGAGATTGTCGAATTCCCCACCAAATACCCGTCCGGCGGAGAGAAGCAACTGATCGAGATTCTCACCGGCAAGCAGGTGCCCAGTGGTGGCCTGCCCCTTGATATAGGTGTTATTTGCCAGAATGTGGGCAGCACCGTTGCCGTTTACGATGCGGTAGTGCACGGGCGGCCGCTGATTTCCAGAATTACCACGGTAACCGGTGAAGGGGTTGCGCAGCCGCAAAACTTCGAGGTGATGATCGGTACGCCCATGAGTTACCTGCTGGAAAAAGCGGGTTACCGGCCGGACAACAACAAGCGCCTGATCATGGGCGGGCCCATGATGGGCTTCACGGTACCAACGGCGGATGTCCCCATCGTCAAAACCACCAACTGCCTGCTGGCCCCCAGCGAGACGGAACTACCCTCACCACCGCCGGCCCAGGCCTGCATACGCTGCGGCATGTGCGCGCTAGCCTGCCCCGCCAGCCTGCTGCCCCAGCAGATGTTCTGGTTCGCCCAGGGCAAGGAATTCGAGAAGCTGGAACAGCACAACCTGTTCGACTGTATCGAGTGCGGCGCCTGCTCCTGGGTCTGTCCCAGTAATATACCACTGGTGCAGTACTACCGTGCATCCAAAGCGGAGATTTTGCAGTCGCGGCACGACAATGAAAAATCCGGGCACGCCCGGGTTCGCTTCGAAGCGCGCCAGGAGCGCCTGGAGCGGGAAGATATTGAAAAAGAGGCCAAACGGGCCGCCCGCAAGAAGGCTGCGGAGGAGCGCGCACTGGCCGCCGCACAAGGCGGTGGCGAAGAAGACCCCATACAGGCTGCCATTGAGCGAGCCAAAGCCAAAAAGGCGGCGCAACAGGCCGATGCGGGAGCAGGTGAAGAAAACGAGCAAGAGAAACTGGAAAAAGCGGTGACCACCACCCGCAAGCGTCTCGACACCGCCAGCGCCAAGCTGGAACAGGCCCGGGCAGATGGCAGCGATCTGGTAGCCGCACTGCAAACCGGTGTGGACAAGACCCGGACCAAACTGGAGGCGGCGGAGAAGGCCCTGCACGACTACCAGCAGGAGCACGCCTGACATGACCTTGATGCGTATTACCTCGCCCCATGCCCATGGCCCGATGAGCACCTCACGGGTTATGCAGAACGTATTGCTGGCCACCATTCCGGGTATTATCGTTCTCACCCATTTCTTCGGCTTCGGCACCCTGGTCAACATTTTCTGGGGCAGTATTGTGGCCGTGGCCTGCGAGGCGCTGGCGCTCACCCTGCGCCGTCGTCCACTGGGCTTCTACCTGAAAGACTACAGCGCCCTGGTAACCGCATTCCTGCTGTGCATCGCGTTGCCACCCTACTCGCCCTGGTGGCTTATTGCGGTGGGCATCGCCAGCGCTATCCTGCTGGCCAAGCACCTGTACGGCGGCCTGGGCTACAATCCGTTCAACCCGGCCATGGCGGGCTACGTCATCCTGCTGATCTCTTTCCCGATACAAATGACCGCCTGGGCTCCCCCGCGCGGGGTGGGCGAACTACCCGGCCTGCTCGAGGCCTTACAGGCATGTTTTGTGCCGTCCACCTTCGATGCCGTCACCATGGCGACGCCGCTGGACCTGATGAAACAGAATAACAGCCTGTTGCTGGAAGATCTGTGGGCTCAAAACGCCCAGTTCGGACGCTGGGCCGGCATCGGCTGGGAATGGGCCAATATCGCCTTCCTGGCTGGCGGCGCCTGGCTGCTGTACCAACGCATTTTCACCTGGCACGCCCCCGTGGCCATGCTGGCCAGTCTCAGTTTGATGGCTGCCCTGTTTTATGACGGCGGCAGCTCAGCCAGCGGTGGCTCGCCCCTGTTTCACCTGCTCAGCGGCGCCACCATGTTCGGGGCCTTCTTTATCGTTACCGACCCGGTCACCTCGACCGTGTCTGTACGCGGGCGCCTGATCTACGGCGCCCTGATCGGGGCACTGATCTACATCATACGGGTGCGGGGCAACTACCCAGACGCTGTGGCCTTCGCGGTACTCATCATGAATTTCGCGGCGCCGTTTATAGACCACTACACCCAACCACGCACCTACGGCCATCGGGACACCCGGGGGGAGGAATAATATGCTCATCAGGCAGTCCATAACCCGCAATAGTGTGCTGCTGGCCATATTCGCCGTGTGCACCACCCTGCTGATTTCCGGTACCTTCCTGCTGACCAGGGACAGAATTGCCGTGGAAAAACGCAAGGCGGAAGAAAAAGCCCTGCTTGAAATCGTACCCAGGAATCGCCACGATAACTCCATGCTGGATGAAACCATTATCGTCGACCCCAACAGTGAGGGACTGGGCCTGAGGGAAGAAAAACGGATCTATATCGCACGCCGGGATGGAGAGGTCGTTGCCGTCATTATTCCGGCCACCGCGCCCGACGGCTACACTGGTGATATAGACCTGGTAGTAGGCGTTAATACCGATGGCACAATCGCCGGGGTGCGCGCCTTGAGCCACCGGGAGACACCGGGACTGGGCGACAAGGTGGACCTGAGGAAATCGGATTGGGTGCGGGGCTTCGAGGGCCGCTCCCTGGACAATCCCACCCTGGCTGGCTGGGCGGTAAAAAAAGACAAGGGCGTATTCGACCAGTTTACCGGGGCGACCATCACGCCGCGGGCGGTGGTCGCAGCGACCCTGAGAGCCCTGCAATTCGCGCAAGCGAACAGGGATACCCTGTTTTCCGAGGGTGATCAAAAACCGGCGGGAGGAGAGTCGTAATGGCAGAAGTCAGTTACAAAGAGCTGTCACTCAACGGCCTGTGGAAAAACAACCCGGCTATCGTACAGCTGCTGGGGTTGTGCCCCCTGCTCGCGGTAACCGGCAGCGTGGTAAACGCCCTCGGACTTGCCACGGCCACGACACTTGTTCTGATTTGTACCAATACCAGTGTCTCATTGATCCGCAATATTGTCTCCGATGCGGTGCGCCTACCGGTCTTTGTGATGATTATTGCCGCCGCGGTGAGCTGTATCGAATTGCTGATGCAGGCTTTTGCCTATGAGTTGTACCAGATTCTCGGTATTTTCCTGCCCCTGATTACCACCAATTGTATTATTCTCGGGCGCGCTGACGGTTTCGCCGCCAGACACAGCCTGGGGCCGTCCATCTACGATGGCCTGATTATGGGCGTCGGATTCGGGTCTGTGCTGCTGCTGCTGGGCGCCCTGCGTGAGCTGTCGGGTACCGGGGCTTTATTCGCCAATATGGACTTGCTGTTCGGCCCCGGCGCGGCGAACTGGAAAGTCGTGTTATTTGCTAACTACCAGCCCTTTCTGCTGGCCATTCTGCCACCTGGCGCTTTTATCTTCACCGGGCTGATTATCGCTGTAAAAAACCTGATAGATGCCCGCATCAAGAAACGCCAGGACGCACGCAAAGACAGGCCGGTCAAAGGCGCCAAGCGGGTGCGGGTGACGGGGACTATTTCCTAATGTACCTCGTCATTCCACAGCAGCAGGCTCCACCAGCATCAGGGTATCCAGCAGTTCGTCTACCGCGGCGTCATCCATGCCACCGTTGTCTTCATCACAACTGTAAGTGATAAATAGCAGCATGGAACCGCTGGCGACATACCACTGGCGAATAGCGGTATCCTCTTCTATGTAATGACTGGTCAGCCCCGAGAATTCGCCCAGCGTGACCTGTCGCCAGTCCAGCGAATTGTCCGTTTCCGATTCGGCGATATTGGCCAGGGCTCGCTGGTCAAACTCGCCTTCGTCCTTGTGCAGGGTGCTGATCTCAATACAACCCACATCATCGCGGTCACCGATCAGGATACTGTCTTCTTCCGAGTCCGCCCACCACTCGGGCGGCACGGCCAGGGTCCACCATTCGGTTTCGAGCACGTTCATTGTGAATTCCTCATAACTGCCTGGACATCAACCGGGCGTCTTCGCGTCCGGTTGATGTAGGGTAATAGTTCTTGCGAATACCATCCAACTGAAAATTGAGCGCCTCATACAAGCCGCGGGCGGCGGTATTGGACTCACGTACTTCCAACAGGCACCGTCGTGCGCCATCTTGCTCCATGAATTCCAGTGCAGCGGTAACAAAGCTGCGCCCAAACCGCCCACCCTGCGACGCAGGATGCACGGCCAAATTGTGTATACAGGCCTCATCCAGCACACTGGAGAAAATAATAAAACCGCATACCCGGCCCCTATGCTCCAACACCAGAGCAGACTCGGTCGACTCTACCGCGCCATCACAAGCCGCTGCAAACTGCCGGGAATTCCAGGGACTGACATTGACCAGGCCATCGATCTCCACCAGGAACTCTACATCACCGGACCGGGCCGGCCTGACGTTACCAGACACGGGCTGGCCCGGAGCAGCCCGTTCGGGCACCGCCACTCACGCGCTGCTGACAAAGGGCTGTAGATCGCGCCATACCTGCTTCTTGAGCTGCGGATTCTCCAACATTTCAGCGCTACTGACAGTACTCACGACCAGGCCGCAATCCAGTTGTTCCAATTGCATCCGGGCTTTGCAGGCCTGGCCCAACAGCACCAGGCCACGGCATTGTTGCAGCTCCAACCTGCGCCCTATAAACGCCGCCAGGCTGGCTTGGGCCGCCTGTTCTCCCAAATCCAACTGCTGATTGGTGTGAATGGGCCAGTCAAAGTGCGCTATCTCGGGCTCGATCTTCCCGGGCTGGGTTTTACTCACGTTAGCAAGAGCTTGCGCCATGGCCTGCACCAGTTGCACCTGTTCCGTGGCCAACGGCATACCGCACATCTCTTCAAGCCATAACCATCCCCCCGCGGTGATGGCGACCAGACCGAACTGTGGTACGACGTCCCGCCGGGGCGCTGGTGCGGCGGTCGTGGATGGTGCGCCAGAGTGCGCGACATTATCAATTTGCGGAATCGGTGTTACGAACTGAGGCACCGGGTCGGCGGCAACTGCGGTGCCGACCGCGGCCGGCACCCTGTTTTGGGTTGCTGGGACGGGTTGGGCAGGCGTGACAGCGAGTCGTCGGGTCACCGCTGCGCCAGCCAACTGTCCACGGGACACGTAGGCGTCTATACCCATGGCTTCGAGGTAAGCCATACGTCTCAATTCATTCATTTTGTTCCCCGGGGAAATCCACCCCAATACCTCGCACGAGTCTAACAGTTTTGCGTATCGACCTATATCCAGCGCCAGCCATGCTGGTTAAAAAAGGTGATGCCGGATTTGATGAAATACTTAACATGCTGCCATCCTTTGTCTGCGGCATAGCCGCCGTGATGGACAATCCGCATCGCCGGATTGAAAACCAGACGCCCCTGGCCGCAAAGACGCAGTGACAGATCGAAGTCTTCAAAATAGAGAAAGTAGTCCTCATTGAAGCCGCCTACCGCGCGCAGTGCAGCGCTACGCACCAGCATGAAACAACCGCTGGCAAGCACAACATCGGCCTGTCGGTCGCCGCTGCACACGTCGCGCATTTCATATCGATCCAGGCGCTTTCGAAACCAACGCCGGGCAAAATTCGGGGCAAAACCTCGCAGCAGTAGCGCCAGGACAGTAGGGTAGCGTTTGCACAGGAATTCCTGATCGCCGTCGCTCCCCAGGACTCTGGGACTCAGTAAAGCGATGCCGGGGTCGGCCTCCATGCAACTGAGCCCAATGCGCAGGGTGTCGTCCGCCAGTTCCGCATCGGGGTTGAGTACCAGGTGAAAATCACTGTCCAGGCTCTCTATCACGCTATTGTGCCCCGGCCCAAAGCCCCTGTTGAGCGGCTGCGCCGAATAATTTACCCGAAAAAAATCGCTTTGCGGACCTGCGGCCAGAGCCCGAATAATGTGCTGCTGATATTCCTGATCGGCAGAATTATCCACCAGGTCAACTGACACCTGACTCACGCAGCCCGCCTGTTGTGCGACCTCGGCTGAATGATGCAAACTAAGCAGAGTCCGCTGCAGCAACTCCCGGGAGCTTTTGTGGAGCACAATCGACACAGACAGATGAACCCGTAGCGGGTGAGATACTTCCATCGGGCAGATGGTATCAGGTGCAGGGCGAGCCGCAACAAGACAGGGCAGTTTAACCCGGATGAAGTACCAAACAGGCGCCTCACCTCACCTGGGCCAATGCGCTCTTGATACCACGCACTTTATCGCTCCCGGGATACAATTTGCCCACAAGATATAACCATCTGGAATAAAATATTGTACAAACATCCAAAGTGCGCCAGAATGGCTTGTGGGTCCACTTACGCTACTTTGTGTAAAAAATCACAAAAAGGGGCTATCACCATGTTATCTATAGAGTTTTTGACTTACTGCGTGATAAGGTGTAAAAAGTAGATAATTCTGTGGTTGACACTTTGGGCAAAGGCCGCAGAATCGAAGAACGCTGAATCACAATATAAGACCTGCTATACAGCGGGCAATAGGGGATAAAGATGATCACTCGGGGCGCCACTGTAGTCAGCCGTATGGCTGTAATATTCGCAATTTTATTTACTGTCGTGGCTTGTGGCGGCGGTGGGGGTGGCGGAGACGGTTTTATACCCGATGATAGCAGCGGCGGAAAGTTGAAGCTTATTCTACGGGATTCTGATGGCAATGAGACCAATACAGTAACGTCAGCGGCCCCCGGCACATTGGAAGTCAGCATGAATGGCCGCTCCGATATAGTGGTAACCACCACCACGGATATTGGCAAGGTTTTGCCCGCCAGCGGAACGGCACTGACCAACTCCAAGGGCGTGGCGATATTCCAGATAGAGGCGGGCGATGAGCGGGGCGCGGGCACCATCACCTCCACAGCGACAAACAAAGACGGAGAACCGTTCACCGGGACCCTCAGATTCCAGGTCGGCGATAGCGGCCTGCAGCTTGGCTATTTCGACGATGATGGGGATTTTATCGAGAATGAAATCAGCATCGAACCCGAGTCAACATTGGCAGCCGGGGGCAACGCACAACTCTCGGTTGTCATACTCGACGGGGATGGAAATCGAGTTACAACAGCGGAAAACGTCAGATTTAACAGCGGCTGTATTGCCGCTGGTCAAGCCACTATTAGCCCGGCCAACCCCGTCGCCACTGTGAACGGTCAAGCCTCAACCTTATATACTGCAACAAGGTGCTCTGGTAGCGACCATATCACCGCCAGCCTGGTGGGAGCTAGCGTCCAAGCCATGGGCAGCATCGACATCGCCTCACGGGAAGCAAACGCTGTATTGTTTTTGAGTGCAGAACCGCAACTTATCGTGCTGCGAGGCACGGGAGGCAAAAATCGGGATGAAACTTCCAACGTTGTATTTAAGGTTATTGACAGCGGTGGCTTTCCTCTTCAGGGAATGACGGTCGACTTCACCCTAAGTACCTATGTGGGCGGCTTGTCGCTGTCAAAGTCATCCTCCCTGAGCGATGGTGAAGGTCAGGTTAGTGTGACCGTCTCTGCAGGTGAAGTTGCTACGTCGGTACGCGTGATAGCCACTGTGGATGATGGCGGAGGTCAACCTGTTTCAACCGTGTCCGACCTCATTACCGTAACTACGGGCCTGCCAGACGCGAACTCCATCAGCTTGTCGGTGAGTGACGGTTTTGTGGTCGAGAATGGTATGTCTATGGATGGTATAACGCGAACACTAACCGTTTCCATGGCCGACAAGTTCAACAACCCGGTAGTCGATGGTACTGCAGCCGTGTTTACTACTGAATACGGTGCGATTGTGGGTTCATGCTTCACCACCGACGGCACTTGCAGCGTCGAGTGGCGCAGCCAGGAACCTCGATTTCCCACACAAACCGGCGATGATTTCGTCAAGACAATTTCTTCCTGCCCCAACTCGGGAGCCTGCCCTGAAGACCTGGGTTATACCCGCGGCGGCCGCTCCACCATACTCGTACACACGATAGGAGAGGAGTCCTTTATCGATAGGAACGGTAACGGCATTATGGATGAGGCTGAGAAAGACCTGTTCGTCAATTTGACCGAAGCGTTTATAGACAACAATGAAGATGACGTATTCACGCCCGCGCTCCCTGAGTGCCTGGCATCCCCGATGGGATCTGCTCAGTGTATTGCCGGGTTCGAGGAAACTTTTATCGACTTCAATAATAACAACGCATACGACCGCAACGATGATCCGGCGGTCTATAATGGCCTCCTCTGCCCCCCCGAAGGGGATGGCGTGTGGTGCAGCCGAGACCTTCTCCATGTGTGGGACGATATTGTAGTGACGTTGTCAGCAGACCCTTCTTGGGACATTAATCTGGTGCGCGGCAGTCAAGTGGCATATATCGCCGACGTCTACAACAACCCGCCTCCGGCGACATCAGGAGTTGATCTCAGCACTGACGGCAACTGCGAGATACTTGGTGAGAAGTCTTTCGAGGTTCCCAATATCTATTCGCCGGGCGCCTACGGGATCCCCGTGCAAACAGCTGCCAAAGATCCGGACGACGAGACAACAGGAACAGTCAGCATCACGCTGAGCCCCAAAGACGGAACAAAATACACAGAAATCTATGCTTGCAGCAGATAAAGGGAGCCACTGGGCTGCGACTTCAGCTTGAAACCAACTGGGTATTCGCGCTGAGGTGAGCTGTAAAGTTAATCGCCCCAAATCCATTTCATGGGAAGGTGGAGTTATGGACAAATCAGTGCGAATTCAACACCCTACAGGGTAAGCCAATCAAAAAATCTATAGATAAAAAAGGCCGGGTAGAATCATCTCCCCGGCCTTTTTTCTTGCCTCGTGCAGGTATATGGAGGATGCAAATCACAAATCCCGATGAATTCCAGTGAACCTTAAGTACCATGTGCTTTATTCTGTATCGATGAATTCACAGAAACTACCGAGCCCTCCATGAAAAACCCTTTCGGCACCGTGCGTACAACGATCCGTCTAACCGTGGTGATGGTATTTGTGCTCGCGACAACACTTACCGCGGCGCTGGCCATCGGGCTGCAATACTATTTCGGCCAATCTATGGCGCGGCAGGCCGCTACCAATCTGTACACCACTGTCTCTTCCAGTATCGCCGCGGAGTTGGCCAACATCGGGCGGGTAAACGCCAACGTTATCGACTTACTGGCGGACAATACAACTCTTACCGACCCTACCGCCGAGATGGACCATCTGGAGATTTTCACCAAGGTGCTGCAAAAAAATCCGCTGTACTACGGTATCTATCTTGGTCGCAGGGACGGTAGTTTTTTTGAAGTCATCAATCTCGACACCAGCGATAGCGCCAGGCAAACATTGCGCGCACTCCCTACAGACCGCTGGCTGATCGTTACCTTGCGCAAGGGAGATCACGGCAGCGAGCGCCATTACCGGTATCTCGATAAAAACTTGGAGCCGAGGCTCTCCCGGTCAGAAACCACCGACTACGATGTCCGCAACCGTCCCTGGTACGTTAGCGCCATGGCATCAAGTGCTGTGCAAAGAACAGCCCCCTACCTTTTCGCCCAGTTGGGCGTTCCGGGCCAAACCGTGTCCAAACGCATTCTCGATACCGACACAGTTGTCGCGATAGACATGACCTTGTCATCAATCTCTGCATTCCTCAAGCAACACGATATAACAGACCGTGGCGATGTGTACCTGTATAGCGGCGATGGACAGGTGATAGCAGCGAGCGTGGACAACTACTATGCCAAATACGTCCTGCCAGTACCGGAACTGCATCTGACGCAGGACGAAAAACAATTTGTGCGCTCGCTGCCAACCCTGACGATATCCAATGAACTGAACTGGCCGCCTTTTGACTACACCCAAACCGGACAACCGCGAGGCTACTCCGTAGATGTCATAAAAATGATCGCACAAATGACCGGGTTAAAGATTCGGTTTACCAGCGGGTACAACTGGCCAGAGTTAGTAGAACAGTACAAAAAGGGTGAAATCGACCTGCTGCAATCAGTCATTCTCACGCAGGACAACAAAACCTGGGGCTTACCGGGGAGCAGCTATGTCAAATTGCCTTATGCACTGGTCACTAAAAAAAATAGTGGCTCATTTACAGACTTATCAAAACTGGCGGGTAAGTCCCTGGCAATTCCCCGCGGCTGGTCAATCGTCCCGGTAGTGCGCGCTCGTTTTCCAGAAATAAATATCGTCGAAACCGACACCACTTTACACGCTCTCGAGCTGGTCCTGGCCGGAGAGGTGGCGGCCGCCCTCGATAACGAGGTCATCATGCGCTACATCGCCCGTAATTATTTTCTGGATGACCTGCAATACCATGGCAATCTCCGCCTGGATGATTCGAACAAATTACATATTATGGTACCGGCAAACCAGCCCCGACTTCGCAAGTTGATAGACAAAGCCATTGCCGCCATTGGTGAAAAACAACGTAAGTATCTGTCAGATAACTGGCTCACGTTCGACACGAAAATGGCCGTCACCTCTTCCAATATTGTCCCCAGTGACTCGCTGATCCAGATCGCCGCCAATGCCGGCCTCCACGGTCAACTGGTAGAAATTCAACTCGCAGACGAGGCCTATCTTGCTTATGCCGCCCCCATAGGCCTGACTGAAAACCCACTTTATGTGGGCATTCTCTCCTCGCTTGAATCGGTAGTCGCGCCATTTCTGAGTAAGGTCAAACTGTCCATCGCTGTTACCGCGGCATTCCTGCTGCTGTTCCTGCCCCTGTCCTGGGTCTTCGCCAACCCCATCGTACGCCCGGTCAGGCAATTGGCAGCCGAAAATGACAAGATACAGCGGCGCGAATATGACAAGGTGAGGCACATAACTTCCCGCGTGCAAGAGTTGGATGAACTGTCCACATCAATGGTCAACATGGTTGCCTCCATTCAGGCCCACGAGTTGGCACAGCGAAAATTAATGGACTCCTTTATCGAACTGATTGCCCAGGCGATTGACGATAAATCCGCCTACACGGGCGGCCACTGTAAGCGGGTACCTGAGTTAGCCTTGATGTTGGCGGACCGCGCGTCTCGCAGTGACCTGCCGGCTTTCAGGGATTTCCACCTGGATTCAGATGACGAGTGGCGAGAGTATCGCATCGCGGCGTGGCTGCATGACTGCGGTAAAATCACCGTGCCGGAACATATTGTCGACAAGGGCAGCAAACTCGAGACCATCTACAACCGTATTCACGAGGTGCGCATGCGCTTCGAAGTATTGTGGCGTGATGCACAAATAAGCTATTGGGAGAGGTTAAGCGAATCCCCGCAACAGCAAAAAACACTCGCCGCTGAGCTAAAAGCGACGCAGCGACAACTGCGGGATGACTTCAACTTTGTCGCGGAATGTAACGTCGGTGGCGAATTTTTCGACGAGAAAAAGCAGGCCAGACTGCACGATATAGCCCAGATTACCTGGCAGCGACAATTCGATAACCGTATCGGCCTGTCACCCGTAGAAGAACTTCAGGCGCCCCCTGTAGACCCGGCGCTACCCGCCACAGAGCCGCTGTTAAGTGACAAACCCGAGCACATTATCGAACGCACTCGATCGACCGATTACCCACCGGAATTCGGTATTGATATGGATATCCCCGAGCACCTGTACAACCAGGGAGAGCTGTACAACCTGTCCATTGCCCGTGGCACGCTGACTGATGAAGACAGGTTCAAAATCAACGAGCACATGATTAGCACCATCAAGATGCTGGAAGGCCTGCCCTTCCCCGAAGAGCTGAAAAATGTCCCGCGCTATGCCTCCACTCATCATGAAACCATGAAAGGTTCTGGTTACCCGCGCAAGCTGCCCGCAGAGCAACTGAGTATTCCCGAGCGCATACTGGCAATAGCCGACGTATTCGAGGCTTTGACCGCATCAGACCGCCCCTATAAGAAGGCCAAATCTGTCAATGTGGCCGTGGATATATTGCACAAGATGGTGTTGGACAATCATCTCGATAAAGATTGTTTCGAACTTTTTATCCGGGATAAGGTGTATCTCGCGTACGCGCAGCAGTACTTGTCACCCGATCAAATTGATGAGGTAGACACTTCGAAATATTTTTCGGAGAGTGGATGACAGAGTCATCACCTCAACACGGTGTGTGGTTATCAGACGATTAAGATTCGCTCTACGGAACTGGAAAGCTTTTAGGCGTTCGCTGTTTTTCTGTATCAAGGCCAGGCAAGATATTTGAGTTTCCTTAAATGGTGCGCAGTGCGCACCCTACGGGTTGGTGCATAACACCCTTTTCATGAACTATGTTGGTCATACTAAATTGACCAACATAGTTCTTGATGTTATTCTGCTCTAAAATGCAGGAGGAAAACTCTATGGAATTAATCAATATTGCCGAATTGAAATCACACCTGTCTGATGTAATCGCAAAAGTTAGTGAAACGGGCAGCACCGTTATCATAGGGAAGTACGGTAAACCTGTTGCAAAACTTAGCCCTTTTTCAGAAGAGGAAAAGGATCGGTCTTTGGGTTTTGGAAAACATCTGTTGATGACCACTATCTCAAATTTACAACAACAAGTTGACCAACCCGTCGACACCGAAATTTTAGATGATTTCTACCAGTGAAACTGATATTGGATAGCTGTGCATTTGTCGACCTTGCAATAGATGCTCCGACACTAACTCAAGAAGCAAAATCAGCATATCGTGATATGGGTAATGATCTATTCCTTAGTGTTGCTTCGGTATGGGAACTGGGGTTAAAACGGTCCCTCGGAAAGCTTGATTTTGATATCGCCGGGGCAATTAACCTACTCCCCAAAAATGGCATCACTATTCTTGATATCACCCTGCCAGTTGCGCTTTTAGTCAATGAGTTGCCCTACCATCATAAAGACCCTTTCGATCGTATCATTATCGCTACGGCCAAAATTAATGATATGGGTATTATCACTTCTGACATTATTTTCAGTGAATATGGCATGAGAACACTCAATTCAAGAGCATAAAAAATCCCGTAGCACATAAGTACTACGGGATTCGTAATTAAAGCCTGGCGATGACCTACTCTCACATGGGGAAACCCCACACTACCATCGGCGATGCATCATTTCACTTCTGAGTTCGGGATGGGGTCAGGTGGTTCCAATGCTCTATTGTCGCCAGGCAAACTG
>QNFR01000021.1 GCA_003646405.1 Gammaproteobacteria bacterium | reverse complement strand
CTTCGATCTCATAGTCCGACAGCCCCTCATCACAATAGTCATTTCCCGAAACAGTGAAAAGCTTCTCTTCGGGCTCCGCCAGGTCCATCTCCAGAAGCCAGCGTAGACTCTCGTCATTCGCATCATCACCGGAGTCCGCGACTCCTTCGATTTCCGATTCACAGCGTTCATTGTCAATGTGCACGATTATTCTCCCGTATCCAGTTTTGCGACCAGCGTAACCCGTCAGTGCGTGAGAGTCTCTGAGACCGCAGTTCTGCCCGCCATCCCGACGTTTGAACCTATGACCGGCCCCGTGTGTGACATACCCTTGGCGAGAACCCTGCCACCGGAACCTGCCATACGAAAACAATCATCAGTCAATTTGCGAATAAGCTCGACATCCGGGGTCCCGTCGCTTGTGTAGGACACAAGCAGGGCGGGAAGAGCGCTGACCACGTCATCTACCAACTGTTGCACCTTGGCACTTGGTGGCAGGTCGCCGTCTAACACCCTGTCCAGCATATCCTGAGCCGCCCAACCCAACTCACCAAGAATGTTTGCTCCTACCGCACGGCCATTGCCCTTGAAGGTGTGGAAATGCCTGCGGATATCACGCAACACGTCTTTGGCGCCAGTATCGTGTGCCCAGGTTTCCGCCAACATAGTCAACTCGGCGACAATCTCCTCGGACTCCTCAATAAATACGTCGCGAAATTGCGCCGGAATATCCGAATCCTGTACATAGTGCTTTTCCTGTGCAGACGGGTTATCCGCGGGGTTTGATGAGTCCGCAGCAAGAGCGACGTCCGCTCCCGGGGACAACTCAAGAATCCATTTATCCAACTCCACCGCCCGCTGTTCAGCCAAGGCGATCATGTGCGAGGTATCATCGAGCGGATCAGCGATCGATCGCTGCAAGTGCATCTCGATCTGGGCGAACGCGTCGGCGAAGCAGCGAAAGGCATCGTCCTCATGCACACTTCCGGCTTTACCGGCGGCAGTGAGCCATTTGTGACACTGCTCGATAACCAGCCCCTCTCTGTCCATACCTGCAAAGCTCAGTGCGCCGGCTATTTCAGTCAACAGTTGCAGGGATAATTCAGTGGCCTTGCGATCAGGCGTATCCTTCAGGTGATCCAGGTAATCAGTGGCGAGACGGTAAAGTAAATCGATATCCGGTTCACCGTTATCAGCATCCTTCACTGCCTGGCGCAGTTCTTCGTGGCCCTGGTCTGACTTGTTAAGATGACGCTGCAGGGCGAGTGTCAAACGCAGAATACTTTCCGGCTCCAGGGGTTTCTTATCCAAAGCGCTCTTCAACGCCTTGCGGCGCAGAATTTGGTGCAGGTAGTTCTCTACCAGACTCATCTGGGTAAACGTGGCGGTTACGACACTCTCACGTAATTCAAATTCACTGCTGGAAAAGGAACTGCAGAGACCGTGTTCGAGCTTGTGCTCCAGGTCCAGTTTGACTTCTACAACACCGCGAATAATTTCACTTATCGCCTTCTCGACTTTGTGGGGCTGGTCCTTCCAAGCACCGCTGTATAACTGATTCAGTTGCCGCTGCACATCCTTAAGCGAACCCGCATGAGTCATCTGCCCCGCGGCAACCAGGCGACACTGCGCACCCTCAATCGCATCCGGCATGGTGCTGTCTTCGTCTTGTGAATCTTTCCCGGCGATAGCTGTCAAATCATTGGCGTTGAGATAGTCCACTACACCATTGAGTTGTTCCAGGGCACCACTGATCGCGGTAACGAGGGCGTCGGTGTGTATCAGACCACGACCTGCCGCATCGACGGTATCGTCATCTATACCAAATACTTCACGCACACCTGATATATGAACCGGGCTGGACTTGCAGGATGCCACGTAGTAGAGCATCTGCAAAAGGTAGCCATCGTAGTCCATGGACTCATCGACGCGGGCACCGTTTTCCCTGGCATGTTTGATGGTAAATGCGCCGGCCTTGAAAATCTGGGCTATGCACTCATCCGGCACAATAAGGCCGCCGGCAATACCCTCGCAAAGCCCAATCATGACAAACCAGAACTTTTCCGGCTCAGAACCGGAAAAAAGCACCTGCATTTTTCTGGATATGCGCGCTACCGTCTTCATGCTCTCGTTGACATTACGTCGTCGCAAGGCTTGCTTTGCCATTTCCAGGTAGAGCGCCAACATGACATTAGCGCGCCTTTTTATTTCCTCGTCCGATGCCGGCGATGTGTTCGGTGTGATACCGACGCCTCCATCGATGTCCATATGAAAGAAAAAGGCCTGCGGACGGGGCCGCTCACCCACCCAGCGGCGCAGGTCATTAACATATTGCTCCAGGCCGCGCCCGGTATCCATTCGGACATTCTGGGTATGCGTCAAATAAGCCGGGATTACCTTCAGCGCCTGCATCAAACCGCCCATTGTCAGCTTACGCCGCTCGCCGACAACCTTATCCTTGTACAGAAAATTGAGACTGCGCTCCATCTCCAGAGTCAGCATTTCTATTTTTTTCATCCCCAATGCCCGCAGCGTCGAGGTGATCTGGTGAATTGCCCACATGCATTGCAACAGCGGTTGTTTCTGCGCCGGGTCATTGCCGTATTCAAGCAGGGCAGCCTCAGCATTCTCGGCCTGCTTGTTCATCAATCCACTCACCCATTTAAGGGAAACAATATCCGGTTTGCTAGCCACTAGTTCAACCTCCAATTTTCTTGTATGCACATACACCAGGCCACTGCACACAGCGCATGCCCTGATGCAACCAACGTACGTCCTCTGCGATACCCAGGCGGGTCATCCATCCCTGTATAAAGTCAGCGATCACCGCCTGCGAGCTATCGATTTTTAAATTCACCGGGGTACTCATACAGAGGCTCGTGCTTCTTTAGCAGACTCCAGGGCCTTCATCTCTTCTTCGTGGTAGATCTGCGACGCACCCTGGATATGCTTTAAGTCCCCGACTGCAGACAGACCATCCTGGTCGTCGCCACGCATTTTTTCGATCTTAAACTGACGGAGGTTTTCAGCCACATCACGCATTGAGGCTTTAAGGCTACTCACACCCATTTGGGTAGATTTGCTGTATTCACTGATGTCCAGATTGCGCTCACGAATTTCATCCATTGAGCTGTTCATATGCCGTGCGATGGTCGCCGACTGCCCTGCGGTATCATCCACGGATGTAATGATCGATGTGATCGCCGAAGAACCCGCATTGATTTCCTCCAGAGAGGTATCAAGCTGGTCGATGTATTCGAGGATGGTTACCACCGTTCCAACCGTATTTTCCATGCTGGACAGGTTGTCCGCAGACAAGTTTTGCAGCATCCGCACTTCAGAAATAATCTTGCGCCCTTCCTCTTCCGCTTCCCGCAGAAGGTCGCCAATCGCCTCGGCAATACCGAGGAATGGTCGGCCATGCTCACCGGCTTTCTCTGCCTCAATACGGGTATTAATCGCGACAACCGAGATTTTGGTATTCAACGCCTGAATATATTCGGCCGCCGCGGTTACCGACTGGATCAACTCACCCTGTCGCTTGGCGGATTTTGAAGTTTCCTGCACTGACTCTCGCACGTTGGCAGACGCTTTAGACATGTCCTTGGTAAGCTCATAGCCCTGAGCGACGCGCTGTCTGTTGCGCTCGGACGTCCTGGCCGCTTCGGCAGTCGATGTCTTGATTTCCTCACTGGTGCGCACCATTTCCGTCGCCGCCGTGGTGGACTCGCCGACAGTGCGTGTCAGTTCTATGCCTTTGTCTACCTGTCCTTCCGCAGAGACACCAATTTTACTGATCCCTTCCACAGAAACTTCGAACGGCGTTCGAATATTGCGTATAAGCTCACGCTGACGACTGGTGGAGGCATTAATTTCGCGAGCAATATCACAAGTGACCGTATTTTCTTCCGGCACACGCACGGTCAGGTTGCCCTCGGCGATCTGCACCAGGGCGCCATTAATTTCCGCAACACCCTGTTCCGTATAGATTACCCGGCGACGCTGGACACGGTACATGACGAGCAGCAGACCCACCGCCAGGACACCGGGCGCGCCAAACAAGGCCATCAATGTTCCACGGTCATACAATCTGGCCGGGGTAAGTTTGTCGACGGCCGGAACCAGTGCCGATATAGCATCTGCAAGATCAACAGAGGAGACCGCTATTGATTCACGCGCCACTGCCGCCTCTCTCAGCTCGGCCGAGGCCCCACCAATCTGGTCGATAGAAGTTGATACCACAGTGAAAAGTGCGGATGCCTTAGCAAGGGATTCTATGGCATCAGAATTGGTCAACTTATCAATGCCCGTTGAACTGCTACCGTTGTTAAGTGCCTCCGCTATTTGGACAAAGTCCGTCGCGTCGGCACGGAACTCATCGGCGGCCTGTCGACTACCACTGCCACCGGCCAGAATTTTGTCAATATTACGGGCTGCACGCTCCGTCAACCACAGGATTTTTTGTGCGCCCACTATGGTCTCGGAAGACACAGATTCAGCGCGCAGAATGTCGACCACCGCTGCAACTTTATCCTGAATCGGGCGGATGTTCTGTTCCAGAGTTGTGGCAACAGAATTGATAAAAATGATCTGAGGACCCGCATCGACCAATATTTTCGCCGAGCCCCTCACTGACTGCCAACGCTCTTCAATATGCTTTAACTCTTCGTTAAAACCCACCGACTGAAATTGCGTCAGCTGCCACTCGAAGCTCTCCATGTTTTTGCCAAGCTCGACAAACGTTGATTCTTCACCCCGCACAGATTCGCGAGCGTTGACCGCTACCTGCTGCGACAGCAAACGCATCTCATCGACAGCTACGTGATATTCTCCTTCCTGGCCAGCTTCCTGCTGGACCATAAAGAAGGTGTACGCAACACCACCAAGACAACCCAGAATACCAATGGCTATCGCGATCACCCAAAAGCTGGACACACCACTCTTCATTACTTTACTCATCGCTCTTTCCCTTGATTTTTGCTTTGTCGGAGGCAGATGCATTTGACAGGTCTTCATCTGCAACTAGTTTGTCTATATCCAGAACTGCCAGAAAATCGCCCTCGTGCATGAAGCCTCCCAGCGAAAATTTGGCGAAGTCCGGATCAACCGGATGGTTCATATCGCGTTGGTTTATTTCGAACTTCAAGTCCCTTTGAATATCGCTAAGGGTAATGCCAAAGTACATACCAGGACGGCGTACTACCATGCAGTAATCACGCACCCTGCCCGAGTAAGGACGCTGGCGAAACAATACATCTCCACTGAGGATAGGCAGTAATCCACCTTTAAATGCCGCCACCCCCATTACCCAGGGTTTGGTACCGGGAATAGTCGTTACGGCGGGTGTTTCGATAATCTCTTCGAGCTCACCCTCTCCCACCAGCAGCCCCACCCCGGCAATACTGAGGAAGGTTCCCACCCAGCGCATCTGGTCATTCTCAAATGCCGGAGGCGTCACACCATCATATGCACTGATGCGCTCCAGGAGCTCCAGCGATTGCAGGGCTGATACCCCCATGGCTATGCAGCCGCCTGCCTGAGCGTATGCTTGTAAATCAACTCACGTAGCACATTTTCGGGCGGAATTTTTGTAACGTGAGCTGTGGCTCCCCGCGCCCGCCCCTTGGCTATATCAAATATGCCATCGGAAGAGGACAGCATCACCACAGGCGTGTTGCGTGTATCTTCCGAATTCCGAATCAGGGTACAGGTTTGGTAACCGTCCAATTCAGGCATGGTAATGTCCAGAAAAATGAGGTCGGGTTTAAAGCGACGCAACATGCCGAGGGCTTTGTAACCGTCCTCTGCGCACTCCACTTCACAACCCATATTACGCAGGGTATGCGACATCATCATTCGTATGGTTTTAGCATCATCCACTACCGCGATTTTTACACCACGGATGTCCATCTCTTCATTTAGGTTCGTCATTTTCGCCCTCATTTATTCCAGTTTCGTCACTTGGCGCACCAACGGATTTGCCATTACAGTATTTGTAAGGAGGGCGGGACCATCAAGCGAAAACTGGAGATTTCTCCAGAAACTCAACATTTTAAGTTTCTGGTTATCAGGGGATAGTGGCAAAAAATTGAATTAACTTATTGTTTTTATTGAAGAATACAAGAATTAACTAACGAGGCAAGGATTCCGGGCGAAAACAGTTGCTATCGCTTGACTCGGCAATTTTGGCGCAAACCAGTGCTCTAACCCAATGATCGCTGTCGTTTTATTCACTGGGAAACATATAGCTCTTGAAGGGTTCAAGGTGACCGGACTGGAAGTCACGCAGTTCATATATCTTGAATTTGTGCATCAGTGTCAGGCAGCGCTGGAACACTTTGTCCGCCTCATAAGAAGAGGGGGATATACCATACTCGTCGGTAATCTGCGCGAAGATAGTCGAGGCGATTTCACGGCGGGTCTGGTCTTCCCGATACATGCTGTGATTTACCGGCGACGATACAATGGGTGTACCATAGACAAGAAAAGCCTCCCAGCGACTGCCGTCTTGCCCTTCATCCAGTTGCGCCACCAGGAATTTGACAATGTTATGGAGGTCGATACGCGGCGGCAACAGGTCTTTTTGCAGCCACTTTCGCACGTCCGACTCCCGCCAGGCTTTATTGATTCCCAATATACTGATCACGCGGCCTTCTATTTGCGGGGGAGCAGCGCCGGCCAGATCCCAGAGCATGTTCAGGCGAGCGGAAAACCCGAGACTGACAGGCAACTCGACATCCATCAGGCGTTGATATTCCTCAGCATACTCTTGCACCGACTTGGTTTTGTCCAGTGCAAACCCACCCTGTGTTGTTTGTCGCTTATCCACCATGACCACTGCTCCCATCTCTATCCCTGTCACTCAGGCTGAAGTGCGTATTAACTACAGTGCATATTAACTACTCTCGCTTTCCCGCTGACGTTTCAGGTAGGTCGGCATAGACACCCCCATTATACGTGCGCGATTGGCGGCGCTTATCGCGCCACACTGTTTAATCACGTGAGCAATCAGCATATCTTGCATAAGCTGTAGCGGCGACTCAGTCAATTGCGGGGACTCCCGAACCCACTTCCTGAGCAACCGGCGAGGTTTTTGCCACAGGGAACTCGTGTTGCGCTCCTCGTCCCGCGAGCGAATTTTTTGCACCCAGCGACTGACATTTCGTGGTTTTGTATGCAAAAATTCCGCGGTCCTGGGGATATCCTCCCGATATCTATCCAGTGCTGCCAATACTATCTCGTCATCAGTCCAGGCACCCAGTGGTCTGATCGAATTCGCACTGAGCAAGTTGTGCACCGCTTCCCCCAGGGAAACATCAAGTGTCTCCAGCGCGGAGGGAATATAGGCGTCATCTTGGGCAGCCTGGGTCTCCACCATAGCGAGAAATGGCTTGGGGGCCGGCATATAGGGCGCTCCATCCGGCGTTATTCCCTTAAACAGTCCCAGGTCTACCGGAGTGAGCCAATCCTTTTCCGTTTTCTCCAATGCGCTGACAATGCACTCTCGCATTTCACTGATATTGCCAGGCCAATCGTATAACAACATGGCTTGTTCCGCATCGGGAGTGAAGCCTTTCATGTCGCGTCCGCGCAGCATGCCCTCCTGGTCGAGCACCTTGTGCGCCCAGCGCAATACAGCCTGCTTGCGATCCTTGATAGGGGGCACATGTATCGGGTAGCCGGCGAAAGCACTGGCCAGCGGCGCGGTTAAATTTCCCCGTCGCATCAGTTTCTCCAGACTGTCAGGAAATAACGCTACAAGTTTGACCCGGGGAAGATATTGTGGGGGACTGACATCAGCCAGGGTGCGGGAAGTAATCTGGCGAGCCAACTTCAGCTGCGACTCCGAGTTCATAAGGTGAGGCGATTTGAACACCAGGGTTTTTCCTTCCCCACGCCCAAGTTCCTTTGCAATACGGGCATTTGCCTCACCGCGACTGCGAAATTCCCGGCAGTCCAGCGCAACGAGCATTTCAGCTGCGCCAGCTGATTGTTCGTGAATAATATTGGCAATGTACATCTTGCCAGTGCCTGCAGGCCCGATAATCGCGACGGGAATATCCAGCTTTGACAAGAAAATGGCCTGATCAACGGCGCCCTCCATATTATCGCCGACATAACCCTCGATACCCTTTTCAATGGGCGTCACCAACCCGTCCGGTGTTGGCGAGGAATCCGCCGGTGGCGCTGTACGTTCATGCAGGCCGGACAAGGCAGTTACAAGATTGTTACAAAATACACCATTATTATTGAGAGCCCTGCCCGTAAACAATTTGCTGTCACTATCGGCGGCCGCCCTGATACGCTGCTCACTGCTACCGCATTGCGCCTGCAGCAGTGCGTTATTCGCCGCCAACAATGTCGACAGGGGCGTCCTGCCCACCGTCATTTTCGCCAGCCCCACGCAAATCCGCGTGTCGGGCTGCCCGGGCGACTTGCGCAGTCTGCGCAAATGAGACAGTAGTGCGCGACTGATATCCAGGGCGCCCTCAATATCGACATCCCGCAATATAATGATGATGGAAGATCCGGTGGGAAGTGCGACCACATCCTGGGCTCGAATAATCTCCAGCAGGCCGGTGCGAATCCCTGTCATCAGCTGAACGGTTTCAGTAAACCCCCAGTGTTGGTCATAGCCAAGTTGATCAACGCCAAGTATAGCTACAATATCAGAGGTCCCGAACGACCCTGCAAGGCCGGATTCATCCTCATCAAGTAACTGCCACAGCAGGAGATCAGCCGCCGCTTGACCCCGGGGGACGAGCGTACCGGCCACAGCAATTTGCTTGCCATCGACCCTGCGAATGAGGAACGGCGGCAAAGAGCTTCTTACTCGTGCAGTCATGGCGAGCATCAAAGCCGAGTCAGCGCCTTCCTCACAACAAATCGCCGTGGACCACAGCTCACCGTGCAACGCAGACTGCGCCACTCCCAATATACTTGCAGCCACATCATTGCAATCGTCGATTGCACCGGTTTCCCAGGCGATACAAAAATAGGCCGCCTCGATTTCCCCCAGCCCCGCCGGAGAGTGCTTAACGCTCTTTGTTTTGCTCATATCTGCTATAGAACCCGTCCTTCCAGGGTATCCGGCTCAGCGAATTCTCGCATAACATAGTCTACCCTGTGCTCGACGGAAACATGCCTTCTGTGCTTTAAGCTCTCCACATGGCGCAGCCGGGGTAACAAACCGCGGCCATTGGCTATCTGAATGGAGAGGCCGGGACGCGCATTGAGTTCCAGCATTTGCGGGCCGAGGTATTTATCCAAAACCAGATCGGTTCCAATATAGCCCAGCCCGGTCATCTCATGACACTGCGCCGCCAACAGCAGGATTTCCCGCCACCCGGAGATACAGATGTCACTCAGTGCTCGCCCGGTATCCGGATGCGATTCGATCTGGCGACTGAACTGCACCGCGTTCAAACAGGCGCCATTGTTCATCGCCAATCCCAGACCCACGGCTCCTTGATGCAAATTGGCTTTGCCGTCTGAGGCATGTGTCGCAAGACGCAACATGGCCATCACCGGATAACCGCGGAAAACGATGATGCGAATATCGGGAACGCCTTCGTGCGAATAGCCGGCAAAACATTCATCGAAGGCAATCAGGTCTTCAATGATCACCACATCGGAGGCGCCGCCAAGGGAGTAAAGGCCGGCGAGAATATTACTCATATGGCGCCGCACGTCGGCGATACCTATCTCTGCGCCGGAGCTCTTGATAAAACGCTCTCCCGCGCGCCCAATCACCACTAAAATACCTTTGCCCCCGGAGCCCTTGGCCGGCTTGAGTACAAAAGTTTCCCGGTCTTGCAACTGCCGGTTGATGTGGCTTATTTCGTGCTGTTCCCGCACCACGAATTGCAACCGGGGCGTGGGCACGTCGTACTCCTGCGCCAGCAATTTGGTTTTGAGCTTGTTGTCGACTAGGGGATAAAGCCGGCGATCATTGTAACGGTTAATGAATTCGACGTTGCGGCAATTCATGCCCAGCATACCCAGTTCTCGCAAGCGCGCGGGCTTGATCCAGGCCATGCCCATCAGATATCGTCCATCGCCCGAAAGCGCCGCAGTTCGGACAGTTTATAACCTGTGTATTGGCCCATCGCCAATATCAGGGCCAACAGCACCAGATTCAGTTCTGGAAAGTTAAAACTCAAATGCTTGAGTAACGGCGACTGCATCAGCAGGTAGGCTATGACGGCAACCACCAGGCTGCCGCCACCTTGTATCAGGACTTCGTGAGGCCCCTCTTCTTCCCACAGGATAGACATGCGCTCGATAGTCCAGGCGATAATGATCATGGGGAAAAATGTGATAGTCATGCCGGTGCTATAGCCCATCTGGTAACCGATAATACTGAGCGCCGAAATAACAAATATAACCAGCACGATAAGAGTGGCGATTCTGGCCACCAACAACAGATCGAGACGGGAGAGATAACTGCGCAAAACCAGACCGATGCCGACCACCGATATAAAACTGATCAGTCCGGGCAGAAGCGAGGTTTGCAGAAATGCCAGTGATATCAGTATCGGCATAAAAGTGCCTGCGGTTTGCAAGCCGATCATCACCCGCATGAACACGACCACAGCGGCACCCAGTGGCAGCAGCAGAAGTAACTTGAACATGCTCTGCTCTTCTATTGGCAGGCTGTGCACGCCGAGTCTGGAAAAAATACTGTCGCTGTTCTGAGCCTTAGCCAATTGCCGTGCGGGAACCGTCTGGCGAATCATGGAGAAACTGACGCGGGAGTTCCGCCCTCCGGTGACATCCAGCACCGAAACCCCACCGCGATGCCACAGCAGAAGATTGAGCGGGACACCGGTCTCCCCGGTTTCAGGGTTGAACAATAACCAATGCTCGCCTGTGTGTATCTCCACCATGGGCGTCAGCACCTGCCGCCGTCGGGCGTCTTCCAGATAAAGCCCCATCACAGACCGTGTGGCTATACCCGCACGATCCAGTAACCGCATCAGCAGTTCCGCCTGACTCGTTTGATCCGAGCGCAGCAATGCCGTGTTCTGGTCGGATGACGGGCTGCTCAGCAGTTTTATCAGTTCCCGGGTAAGACTCCGGGCGGAACTGGATGTCTCCCGAGCGCGGCTGAGCACTTGCCCGGCAGCCAGTTCCTGCGCATCATCCCAGTAGATGGGATGATGCTCCCGCACCGGATCGGCGGTTGCGGGGTCCACCTTATCGGATGCAACAAACTGGGCACTGTAGTAAAGCGACTGCTCTGCGAGAGCCTCACGCTTGGTCCACTCCGCGCGTCTATCGCCATATTCCCTGACAATCGAAAATCCATAACCGGGTGACGCTGACTGCTCTTCATAGAGTTCAAATCCCGGCAGCTGTTTATCAGGCAGGCTGAGGCTGGCACTGACCGCACCGCCCTTTGCCATAAAATCGACCCTGGCCTCTATTAGCCAAACGGATCTTTCCTGGCCGGGAATAAACGGAATGCCGGTTTCCATGTGCCGTAGTACGGCAACCAGGATCGCGCATGAAGCGAGTAATACCAGCATTATGTGGAATCTCAGTCTCGTACTCACGGTGCGATTTCACCGCTACCAGCCGAGCTCTGTGCTGTGACATAAGGGGCAATATTTTTCTTGCTGACATCCACCACCATAACATCCTGGAGGATATTGCGGCCTATCAGAAGCTGGTAATCCAGGTGGTTGCGATTACTCAGGGTAAATTCCGCGGTTTGGCTGATAGAACCGATGGTCACCCCGAGCTTGATGACAGGCCGGCGCTCAGACTCAGCAGTATTCGACTGGATAATCACCACCATTCGCTTGAGCTTGCGTTCCATCAGCAGGGGCTCACCAGTATCCGGATGCAGTATTTCAAAACGCACCCATCGCCTGCCATCTCGCTCAAACAGCTCGATATTGCGCGCATCCAGGGAGGCCGTTTCAGCACCGGTATCAATCCGGGCAGGGAGTGCCAGCTGTAGATTCGGCAGCCAAACCAGCTCCCACTGCCCCACAACCTGCTTGGAGTATGTTTCCGTCAATCCGGCACAGGCGTCGGCTGGGGGTATATCATCCACAGGCGCTGCCAGTCCCTCGGTCATTACATCCAGTTGCAACTTTTGCTGGTCCAATTGCCGCTCCTGACTCCGCAATTGCTCATTGACCAGGGTCTGGTTGGTCAGACACCTATCCATACCCACGAGCAGCTGCTCCATGCGCCGATCCTCAACCTTCTCATCGGGCGCAACAGTGCCGCAGGCAGCCAACCACGCGGGTATGGGCAGCATTACTGCTGCGAAAAACAGGCTCTTGATCGAGGAATTCATAACAATCCAAGCTTAACACAGCAGCCGGGCTGCCAACCGAACAGTTCCAGGCTCAGCAGGCAGAAGGGAGCACAATACAGGAAACCGACCATGCCATCGCGCCGGCCCGGGAAGAGCAACAGACCATCGCATCAGCCATGCACATGGTGGTTGATGCCCTGCACCACCCGATGTACCCTGACCGGCCGCGCCTGAGTCCATGTCTTGGCTCTGCCGCGAGATAATGAACAGCACAAGGGAAGGACATCTGCATGAACTATTTTGTCACTGGCGGTACCGGCTTTATCGGTCGTTTTCTGGTTCCCAAGCTGCTTGATCGCGGTGGCAGGGTTTACCTGCTGGTGCGCCCCAGCTCCCTGGCCAAAGTTGAGGGCCTGCGCGAGTTGTGGGGTGCCACCAGTCGACAGGTTATCGCCGTAGAGGGGGACCTCAGCAAGCCAAAGCTGGGCGTGAAACCAGCCTGGATAAAGCAGCATGGCGGCAAGATAGATCACTTCTTCCACCTCGCCGCTATTTACGACATGAAGGCCGATGCGAAAAGCCAGCAAATAAGCAATATCGAAGGTACCGCGCACGCCATCGCTCTGTCCAAGGCCTTACGCGCGGGGTGTTTTCACCAGGTAAGTTCCATTGCCGCAGCGGGGTTGTACAACGGCACTTTCACCGAGGATATGTTCGAGGAGGCCGAGGCGCTGGATCACCCGTACTTCCGTACCAAGCATGATTCCGAGGGCCTGGTGCGCAAAGAAAAACGCATGAAATGGCGCATCTACCGCCCGGGCATGGTGGTGGGCAATTCCACCACCGGCGAGATGGACAAGGTGGACGGCCCGTACTATTTCTTCGAGACACTGAAAAACCTCAGCTCGGTGGTTCCCGAAGGCTTTCCTCTACTGATGAACAAGGCCGGGCTACTCAACATTGTGCCTGTGGATTACGTGGTGGCGGCCATAGACTGCCTGGCGCACCTGCCGGATCACGACAGGGAGTGCTTCTTTATCACTGACCCGGACGGCATCCGCGTAGGGGATTTGCTAAAGACCATGATGAAAATCTCCGGCGGGGCGCAGCTGAAGGCCGTGGACTCCTCGCTGCTGGACTCCGCCACCATACTGGCGGGGAAGGGTATTGCGCGCCTGCCGCCGGTGAAGGCGCTGGGAGAGCGGCTGGTTTCGCGCATGGGAATTCCTCCACAGGTGGTCGGCTATATCAATTACCCGACACACTTCGATTCCAGCAAAACACAGCGCTTGCTGGCTGAAGAAGATATCATTTGTCCACCTTTTTACTCCTATGCCCCCGCTCTGTGGGACTACTGGCTACACTTTCTGCGCAAGGATTCCACCTCGATAGCGGGAGAAATCGACGGTCTGTTCAATCGCCTGATCGGACGGCCGACGCTGGCTGTACTGCGACGCAGGGTGAAGGGCAAGGTGGTCGTTGTCACCGGCGCCACCTCCGGTATTGGCAAGGAATGCGCCCTGCGCCTGGCCAGGGCCGGCGCCACCGTCATCCTGGTGGCGCGGAGCGTGGAAAAACTCGATGAAACCCTGGCGGAAATCGCCGCCAAGAATGGCACCGCCGGGGTCTACTCCTGCGATGTGTCCGACATGGAGTCCTGCGACAAGTTGATAACCGATGTACTTGCCGATCACGGACGCGTGGACATATTGATCAACAATGCCGGTCGTTCGATTCGCCGGTCAGTGCGCTACAGCTACGATCGCTACCATGATTTTGAGCGTACCATGGGGCTCAATTACTTTGGTGCCCTGCGCCTGATCCTCGGTTTCCTGCCAGGTATGGAGCAACGGAAAAGCGGCCAGATTATCAATATCTCTTCCATCGGCGTACTCACCAGTCCGCCGCGTTTTTCCGCTTATGTAGCATCCAAAGCCGCGCTGGATGCATTCAGCCTCTGCGCCGCGCCGGAGTACGCCGCGGATAATGTCGATTTCACCACTATACACATGCCACTGGTGCGCACGCCGATGATAGCGCCCACCAGCCTGTACAAGGCCTTCCCCACGCTCTCGCCGGAGCAGGCCAGGGACCTGGTGATGAAAGCGATTATCAGCAGGCCGAAGCGCGTATCCACCGGTCTGGGTGTGACCGGCGCCGTGGCGCAGGCCACCATGCCCAGCGTGACAGAGGCTTTTCTCAGCCAGGCCTATGCACTATTCCCGGATTCCGCCGCAGCGCGAGGCTTGTCGGAGGAAGAAGCGGCCCGGGAGAAAAAGGATATACCCTCCACCAAGCTGGCTCTGGCACAGAAATTGTTTTCGCAGGTGTGGCGCGGGGTACATTGGTAGGGTGCCGCCCTGCCCCGCCGGGGGGCTAGTGCTCCAACCACCTGATAAGCTAGGATCAGTGGACGGTGGCATCCAGCTCATTGAGGTATGTTTGCAGCATTTCCTCAGCCGCGAGGCGATGCTCGAATGGCCCCTCGACGGTCCTTTCACGCGTGACAAAATACCACTGATCCATCGAGTGAAAAAATCGGCTTTCACGAAACCTGGGGTGGAGTTCAGATTCGTCTTTGCGTATAGAAGTCATGGACACCTCACACTAAAAAGTATTTTCCCTGGCACCACTGTACACTAACCCAGGGGATCAGTCGTGCAACCAGGTGATTGCCCCGAACGGGGCAATCACACCTGAGCGGCGCCAGGTCGCGGGAAACTGTGCTGGAGCGGTCGCTGCGCCCGGCCCGGGCGGAACTCGGCGGCATCTCCAATAACACCAGAGCTCACCGCGGGCCGGAATTTTGCAGGGCCGCCATCACTTCCAGTCCTTCGAACACCAGATCGGGCACATAACTTCCACCCCGATTCAGCAGCTGCATTAGCGCCTCGCCGCCACCGCCACAAAATAGCAGTCGCATGGGCTCACCGCCCCCGTGATCGAGCGCCAGTGCCACCGCACCAGCCTGAGCCAGGGCAATACCGTGGCGCACGGCCTGGGCAGTGGACGAACCGGGAGACAGCGCATACTCTACTTCATCTTCAAAACGCACCCGATCCGTATCCAGCAGCAGGGCCCGCTCCATAAGCAGCGGGCCGGGGATAATATAGCCCCCCTCATGCTGTCCCCGGACATTGACGATATCAATAGTCAAGGCGGAACCGGCATCGACCACGCATACCCTGCCCGGCACCCGCTCTCTGCCGGCGAGCATTACCAGCCAGCGGTCCACCCCCATGCGGGCGGGCTCGATATAGCTGTTACTCAGGCTTCCCGTACTGGCCTCGGTGCGGGCAAACCAGGGCTCCACACCCCATTGCTCAACCAGTAGTGCCGCCAGTTCAGATTCCGCCGCAGGCGCTGCGACGCTGGATATCCATATCTGGTCAAGCTGGTCCGCGCAGTTGAGCAATAACTGCCGGGACGACTCATCTCCGGCGAGATATTCACCCCGGGCGGCGACCTGGCCGGTCTCTAGCAGACGCCATTTGGCGCTGCTATTACCAACGTCCAGTTGCAAACAGCTTACAGCCAGCGTCAAGGTGCCAGCCTCATGGATATCTCACCGCCATAGACAGACTGCAGGCCGGTAGTCGTCTCCAATTGCAACGCACCGCGCTCGTCCACGCCACGGGCAACACCCGCCGTTTGCTGAGCGCCGGTATGGAGCACCACATGCTCTCCGGCGAACGCATCCAACACCTGCCAATCGTCCCGCCAATGGGCAAAGCCCTGATCTTCAAAGCGCGCTACCAACGGTAGCAACTCGTTCAACAGGGCGGCCAGCAGGGTATTGCGCCCGGGGTGCTCGCGCCCGGTGATCGTGTCGATGTCGGTCCAGGCCTGGTCGATGGCGCCAGCGGACGCCTGCGGCATGGACACGTTAAGGCCCACACCGATCACCACCTGGCAGGCGCCGGCGGCATCACCGGTCATTTCCAGCAGAATGCCACCCAGTTTCGAGCCTTCAAACAACACATCGTTAGGCCATTTAAGTTGCACCGGCCCAATACCACAAGCCGCCAGCGCCCGCGCCACCGCCACGCCCACGGCCAGGCTCAAGCCCTCCAGGGCGGCCGCCCCCTGACCAAACTCCCACACCAGTGATAGATAGAGGTTACCGGCGTAGGGGCTGACCCACTGCCGCCCCCTGCGCCCACGCCCCGCACTCTGCTGCTCCGCGGTATACACCATACCGGCAGCAGGGCCCTGCTCCGCCCGCCGCATGGCCCGGGCATTGGTGGAGCCCACGGTTTCCAGAATCTCCAGCGCACGGAGCAAACCGGCGGCCTCGGGTTGCAGGAAGCGGCGGATGGTAGTGTCATCCAACAATTCAATGCCGCCGGGAATACGGTAACCGCGCCCCTTCACCGACTCTATCGGCAAACCGAGCTCGCCCAGCTTCTTGAATTGCTTCCACACCGCCGTACGACTCACCCCCAACGCGTCGGCCAGGTCTTGTCCGGAACGAAATTCGCCATCCGCCAGCAGGGGCAAAAGACTAGTGTTGAGCATGCAGATTGGCACTCAATAAATGGGCTATGGCGCGATGATAGCAAATAAGCCGGTGGTACAGCTTTATATCCTCCAGCCGTGGCTGGACCCGTTCCCGGCACACTGCGCGCGACCGCCGACAAGCTGATTCCCTCCCGGCAGACAAGTTTTTTACCGGTATTGACGTTTACGTTAACGTAAACTTAAGTTATATTAGCCGCCACCAGTAGCGACAGGAGAGCCGAAACCCGTGCCCGACAAGACCTACACAATTTCTGCCCTGGCCAAAGAATTCGGGATCACCACCCGAACTATCCGCTTTTACGAGGAGAAAAGCATGATCAGCCCCATGCGCGAGGGGCAGAAACGGTTGTACAGTCCTGCCGATAGAGCGCGTATCAAGCTTATCCTGCGCGGCAAACGCATTGGCATGACCCTGCAAGAGAGTGTAGATGTCATCGACATGTACGATCCCGAGCACAATAACGCGGATCAACTACACGCTCTCATCAACGTGGTCAAACAACGTCGCGAGAACCTGCGGCAGCAAAAAAAGGATATCGACGATATGCTGGCCGGTCTGGACGAGGTGCAGAGCCTGTGCGAGCAGGCGCTGGCCACTGGAACCACAGACAACCCCACACTCACACCAAACCCAAACCCGAATAAAGCTGACAGGAAACCACTATGAACACCGGATACCCGACACTCAACTTTGGCCTTGGCGAAGAAATGGACATGCTGCGGGACGCGGTTTACCAGATGTGCCAAAAAGAGATCACGCCACGAGCGGCTGACATCGACCGGAACAATGAATTCCCCGCTGACCTGTGGCGCAAATTTGGCGATATGGGCCTGCTGGGCATCACCGTCGGTGAGGAATATGGCGGCAGCGACATGGGCTACCTGGCGCATTCCATCGTAATGGAAGAAATCAGCCGGGCCTCTGCGTCTGTGGGCCTGTCCTACGGTGCCATGTCCAATTTATGCCTGAACCAGCTGCGCAAGAACGGCAACGAAGAACAGAGGCAGAAATACCTGCCCAGGCTGTGTAGCGGCGAGCACGTTGGCGCCCTGGCCATGTCTGAAGCCAACGCCGGTTCCGATGTGGTGAGCATGAAGCTCAACGCCCGCAAGGAGGGCGACAAGTACATACTCAATGGCACCAAGATGTGGATCACCAACGGCCCGGATGCGGATGTCTATGTGATCTACGCCAAGACTGATATCACCGCCGGATCCAGGGGTATTACCGCCTTTATTGTGGAGCGCGACTACGCCGGTTTCTCCCGCTCACCCAAGCTCGACAAGCTGGGCATGCGCGGCTCCAACACCTGCGAACTGGTATTTGAAGATGTGGAGGTGCCCGCTGAAAATGTCATGCGTGGCGAGGGCCAGGGCGTGAAGATCCTGATGTCCGGCCTGGACTACGAGCGCACGGTATTGTCCGGCGGCCCGGTGGGCATCATGCAAGCCTGTATCGACGAGGTACTGCCCTACCTGCACGACCGCAAGCAGTTCGGCCAGAGCATCGGCGAATTTCAGCTGATGCAGGGCAAACTGGCGGATATGTACGCCGACCTCAACGCCTGCCGCGCCTACCTGTATGCCGTTGCCGGCGCCTGTGACCGGGGCCAGGAAACCCGCCAGGACTGCGCCGCCGTTATTCTGTATACCGCCGAAAAAGCCACCCAAATGGCGCTGCAGGCGATACAAGCCATGGGAGGCTTCGGCTACACTAATGAAGCCAACGCCGGTCGCCTGCTGCGGGATGCCAAATTGTATGAGATCGGCGCCGGCACCTCCGAAATCCGCCGTATGCTGATCGGCCGCGAACTGTTTAACGCATCTGCCTAGGCGCCAGCCTCAAGATAGGCGCCAACCTCAAGATAGACGCTAGCCTCAATACAGGCGCTAGCCCGAATATTAGGAGCACTGCCATGACTGTGTTGCAATCACGCATCAATACCCGGGACACGGCCTTCGCCACTGACCGGGACAATATGCAAGCCCAGGTGGATGATCTGCGCGCAGTGGTGGACAAAATTCGCCAGGGTGGCGGGGCCCGGGCTCAGGAACGCCATATCTCCCGCGGCAAACTATTGCCCCGGGAGCGACTCAATGGCGTACTGGATCCGGGCTCACCTTTCCTGGAGTTGTCACAACTGGCGGCCTACAAGGTTTACGAGGATGACGTACCCGGTGCCGGCATCATCACCGGCATTGGCCGCATTGCCGGCCAGGAGTGCATGATCTTCGTCAATGATGCCACGGTGAAAGGCGGCACCTATTATCCCCTCACGGTCAAGAAACAGGGCCGTGCGCAGACCATCGCCGAGGAGAACCACCTGCCCTGCATCTACCTGGTGGACTCCGGCGGCGCCTTCCTGCCCCTGCAGGACGAGGTATTTCCCGATCGGGAGCATTTCGGCCACGCTTTTTACAACCAGGCCCGTATGTCCGCCCAGGGCATCCCGCAGATCGCCGCGGTGTTGGGCTCATGTACCGCCGGGGGGGCGTACATACCGGCCATGGCGGACGAATCCATCATCGTTAAAAACCAGGGCACCATTTTCCTGGGTGGGCCGCCTCTGGTGAAAGCCGCCACCGGCGAGGTAGTCAGCGCCGAAGAACTGGGCGGTGCCGATGTACACTGCCGCACCTCCGGCGTCACCGACCACTACGCCAACAATGATCATCACGCACTGGAACTGGTGCGCCGCGCGGTGGCGCGACTGAACCGGGTGAAGCCGGTGACCCTGGACCTGCGCGAAAGCGTAGACCCTATCTATCCGGTGGAAGATGTCTACGGCGTTATTCCGGCGGACTCCAGGCAGCCCTACGATGTGAGGGAAGTAATCGCCCGTGTGGTGGACGGCTCCGAATTCGACGAATTCAAGGCACTGTACGGTGAGACCCTGGTGTGCGGCTTCGCTCGCATTCACGGCTACCCGGTTGGCATCATCGCCAATAACGGTATCCTGTTCAGTGAGTCCGCGGTCAAGGGTGCGCACTTTGTTGAGCTGTGCGCTGTGCGCAAGATGCCGCTGGTATTCCTGCAGAACATCACGGGATTCATGGTGGGCAAGCAGTACGAGGCCGGCGGCATTGCCAGGCACGGGGCGAAGATGGTACACGCGGTGGCCTGCGCCAACGTGCCGAAGTTCACGGTGATGATCGGTGGCTCTTTCGGCGCCGGTAATTACGCCATGTGTGGCCGGGCCTATGACCCTCGCTTTATGTTTATGTGGCCCAACGCGCGTATCTCCGTGATGGGTGGTGAGCAGGCCGCCGGTGTACTGGCCACGGTCAAGCAGGATCAGTTGGCGCGCGCCGGTGACAGCATGAGTGCGGAGGAAGAGGCGGCATTCAAGCAGCCGATTATGGATTTGTATGAGAAGCAGGGACATCCGTATTATGCGTCGGCGCGGTTGTGGGACGACGGGGTTATTGATCCGGCCGATACGCGAATGGTGTTGGGCCTGGCGATTTCGGCCACGCTGAACGCGCCGATCAAAGAAACCAGATTCGGCGTGTTCAGGATGTAGGGTGGTTGTGTTATGCAACTTTTACCGGCGCATCGCGCGGATACGAATTTCACCAGAAGGACAGGAAGGCCATGGCGCCTTTTTACACAAGCGCAAGCCGCACTGGCTTGGCGAATAACAGGGTACAGGCATGTTTAACAAAATACTGATTGCCAACCGCGGTGAGATTGCCTGCCGCGTTATCAAGACAGCGCGGCGTATGGGCGTGGCCACAGTCGCCGTTTACTCGGACGCGGACCGCGACGCATTGCATGTGCGCATGGCGGACGAGGCCATCCACATCGGTCCGCCACCCGCACGTGAATCCTACTTGCTGGGAGAGCGAATTCTGGCGGCGGCGCTGACGACTCACGCAGACGCGATTCATCCAGGTTATGGCTTCCTGTCGGAAAATGCCGCTTTTGCCCGGACCTGTGCTGAGCAGGGTGTGGTGTTTATCGGCCCGCCAACACCCGCGATAGAAGCGATGGGCTCTAAATCCGCCGCCAAACGCATTATGGAGGAAGCGGGTGTGCCATTGGTGCCCGGTTATCACGGGGACGACCAGGACCCTGCCCTGCTGCGTGCGTGCGCTGAGGAAATGGGCTATCCGGTGTTGCTCAAAGCCACCGCTGGCGGCGGCGGCAAGGGGATGCGGCAGGTCTGGTCGAGTGAAGAGTTCGACGAGGCCCTGGCGGCGGCCAGGCGGGAATCCCTGTCCAGCTTTGGTGACGACAATATGCTGGTGGAGAAATACCTGACCAAACCCCGACATGTGGAATTCCAGGTATTTTGTGACAACGCCGGTAACGGTATCTACCTGGCGGAGCGAGATTGTTCGGTACAGCGTCGCCACCAGAAAGTCATTGAGGAAGCCCCGGCGCCGGGTATGAGCGATGCCCTGCGCCAGGAAATGGGTGACAGCGCGGTCAAGGCCGCCCAGGCCATTGATTACCGCGGCGCCGGCACCGTGGAATTCCTGCTGGACGAGGACGGCACGTTTTACTTCATGGAAATGAATACCCGTTTGCAGGTGGAACACCCGGTCACTGAAATGATCACCGGGCAGGACCTGGTGGAATGGCAGTTATTGATAGCTAGCGGCGAGCCATTGCCCCTGGCCCAGGAGGAGGTGCGCATCCACGGCCACGCCTTCGAAGCGCGCATTTATGCGGAAGACCCGGACAACGACTTTTTGCCGGTCACCGGCAACCTGGCTTTTCTGCAGCCCCCCGAGGAATCCACCCACGTGCGGGTAGACACGGGTGTACGCCAGGGCGATGAGATCAGCGTGTTTTACGACCCCATGATCGCCAAACTGATCGTGTGGGACGAATCCCGCGAGCGCGCCCTGCAGCGGCTGGCCTCGGCGCTGGCGGAGTATCGCATCGGCGGCACGGTCACCAACCTGGACTTTCTGTACAACCTGGCCACTTCGCGCCCCTTCGTGGAGGCGGAGGTGGATACGGGTTTTATCGACAAGCACCGCGAATTGATTTTCCACGAGCGCCACCAGGACCTGGAGCGCGAACTACCACTGGCGGCCCTGGCCCTGCTGCTGTACAAACAACAGCACGACGGACCCGGCTCGAGTGTGGACCCCTGGTCCCCCTGGCGCAGCAGCAACGCCTGGCGCCTGAACGAACCCCATACCCACCGCCTCACCCTGCACTGCCATCAGCAGGATCATGAGATAGAGGTGGAGCAGCGGCACTCGCTCTATATCGTGCATGCGGCGGGACGCGAAACACAATTGCAAGGCGAACTGGTGGGAGACATCCTGCACATGGAAGTGGAAGGACACCGCCAACGGGGCACCCTGGCGCGCACCCACGACGGCTTCACCCTGTACCTGCCAGCGGGCGCCTGTCATTTCCATGAAGTGCTACCCGATACCGGTGAAGCGGATGCCCCCGGTGCCGGTGCCGGACTGGCCGCGCCAATGAATGGCACCATCGTCGCCCTGCTGGCCGAAGTGGGCGGCGCGGTAGAGGCGGATACGCCCCTGCTGGTCATGGAGGCAATGAAAATGGAGCACACCATACGCGCTCCCACCGCGGGCAAGGTGGCGTCTTTTTTCTATCAGCCCGGCGACCTGGTGGATGGCGGCGCGGAACTGCTCGACTTTACAGCGGATGAAGAATAATCCGTAACCTCGCGGCCATGTTGATTACCTTGTCCGGGATAGGCCTTATCGCTTCCCTCTGGTTGCGTGACCTGACCGGCGCGGCGCTGGCCGATACCCTGTTGGGCGCGGTTTATCTCATTATCGGTATCGGCCTGTTTGGGCAATCTCGATTCACCCTGTTCATGGCCATAGTGATTCCCGCCACAGCGGCGGGTTTTTTGCTCAATGCTTTTCCGCACCCGGGGCAAGTACACACCATCCGCATCGCAGTCGATGCGGTAGTGGTTTTATGCAGCGTGATTGTATTGTGGAACGTGCGTAACAATCCCAGTGTTTGATACACCACCAGCGCCTGCTCACAGTGCTCCGAGCTCAACTGTCTGGACTAAAACGCTATTAGTAGAACGCTGGTCGCTCCACTGGCTATAATGGCGTTTTTATTCCGACGATAGCTGCTGATGTTTGATCCTCTCATCATCCTCGCCGCACTGGCTTGCGGTATCGCCAGCCGGGCCCTGGGACTACCGGCCCTGGTTGGTTACCTGGCCGCCGGGTTCTTCATGCACGAGGCGCAACTGAATGGCGGTGAACTGTTGCACACCCTGTCCGACATCGGCATCACCCTTTTATTATTTACCATCGGTCTCAAGCTGGACGCCAGGAAGCTGTTGCAAGCGCGCGTGTGGGGCACAACGATAGCCGGCATGGCGGTGCTGCAACTGTTGTTCATGGGAGTGCTTTTCACAGCGGACGCCCTGTTTCCCACCATCGAGCTGAATCTCAACACCACTCTGGTCATCGCCTTCGCGCTGACCTTTTCCAGTACTGTCTTTGTCATCCAGATCATGCAGGAGCAGGGCGAAATGGCCTCACACCACGCCAACCTGGCCATTAGCATACTCATTATCCAGGATCTTGCGGCTGTGATATTCATCGCCGCCTCCACCGGCGAGATACCACAGCCCAGTGCATTGCTGCTGCTGGCCCTGATACCCCTGCGCCCGGTAATATTGCGACTGCTAAGCTATTGCGGCCACGGCGAGCTGTTTACCCTGGCCGGACTGGCCCTGGCACTGGAGGGTGCCCAGCTGTTCGAGTCAGTGGGGATCAAGGGAGACCTTGGTGTACTCGCCCTGGGCGCCCTGTTGGCCGGACACCAGAAAGCCAAGGAACTGTCGCGTAATCTGCTGCAGTTCAAGGATTTGTTTCTGGTCTGTTTTTTCCTCAGCATTGGACTGGACGGTTGGCCGCAGCATGAAATTATCCTGTTGTCCCTATTGCTGGGCGCACTGGCTCTGCTCAAGCCGCTTCTATACTTCCCGCTGCTAACCGCGCTGCACACACCGCCCAGAACGGCGCTGTTGAGTTCTATGGCACTGGCCAATTACAGTGAATTCGGTCTTATCGTCATTGCGGTGGCCGCCAAATCCGGTGTGGTGGATGCCCAGTGGAGCAGCGCCATATCCCTGGCCATCGCCGCGAGTTTTATTTTCAGCTCACCGCTCAGTAAACGGTCCCACAAAATATACCGCCGCTGGCAGGCCAGGCTGTTGCACTTTGAATCCTCCCGCGTGCGCAAGACCTACCCCGATACCACCGATGTGCGCGTCATCATCCTAGGCATGGGTAATATCGGTACCGGCGCCTATGAAGCCATCGCCCCGCGCCATGGCCACCACGTGCTGGGGGTGGATGAAAACGATCGCAAGCTGGCCGAGCATCGCGCGCAACATCGACGGGTGGCATCCGCTGACGCCAGTGACCCGGATTTCTGGCACCGGGTGAACCTGGACGATGTAGAGCTGATCATGCTCGCATTGACCAACCACGAGGAAAATATGCGCGTCAGTAGCCTGCTCAATGATTTGGGGTACAAGGGTCAACTGTCAGCGGTGGTGCGTTTTACCGAGGAAGCGGAGGAACTCCAGGCCAGGGGCATCTCCACCTTCAACCTCTACGCCCAGGCCGGTGCGGGCTTCGCGGCACACGCAGCGGAGCTGTTACAGTCCGCGCCACCCCCAACCAGGAAGTAATTCAACCATGGCCCTAAAACCCACCATCTACAAAGCCCAGATAGAGCTGGCAGACAGCGACCGCAACTGTTTTGAGTCCCTGTCACTGACCCTGGCGCAACACCCCTCGGAAACCCTGGAACGCATGGGAGTGCGCCTGCTGGCCTACTGCCTGAACAGTGCTCGCGGCCTGGAGTTCACCCGGGGCATATCCACCGCCGATGAACCGGACCTGTGGCTGCACAGCGACAGCGGTGAAATCCAGCACTGGATCGAGGTGGGCCACCCCGAGGAACTGCGCCTGCGCAAGGCCTGCGGCCGGTCCCCGCTGGTGAGCGTTTACGCTTTCGCCAGGAGCACACCCACCTGGTGGAAGTTGAATGGCGAGGCGATCAGCGCGCTGCCGCATGTGCAGGTGTGGCAGTTTGACTGGGCGGAGGTCCAGGCGATGACGGCAATGCTGAGCCGCACCATGACGCTCAATGTCAGTATCGTGGGCGGCATTATCTACCTGGATAACGGCAGCGTGTCCACCAGCCTGGAGCCACAGCAGTTGCGTTAGGGGGCAGGTCTAGTGTTAGCTTCGCCGCAGGACTATAGTGAGCGCATGAACTATCAATTTCTCGATACCCCCCTGGGCACGCTGCGCCTCGTTTCCGATGGCACACATTTACAGCGCATCGAGTTTGAAGGCCGCCACGGCAGTAGCGATTCAGACCGCGAGGTCTGTGATTCGGTGCTGTCATCCTGTGCCAGTCAGCTACAGGAGTACTGCGCCGGCGAGCGTGAAACCTTTGACCTGCCCCTGGCCGCAGGTGGCACGGACTTTCAACGGGCGGTATGGGCTGCCCTGGCCGACATTCCCTACGGTGAACTGCGCAGTTACCGGGATATTGCCCGGGCCATTGATAAGCCGGCCGCCGTGCGCGCCGTAGGCGCCGCCAATGGCCGCAATCCACTGCCTATTGTGGTGCCCTGTCACCGGGTAATAGGCAGCGACGGCTCACTGACCGGCTTTGGCGGGGGGCTGGAGACGAAAGCCTTCTTGCTGCGGCTGGAGGGAGCGCTACCGCGAGAGCGGTAATAGCGGTTGGCCTGGACACTGGAGGCAATTGTGCCAATCCACCGGGTGCTTCAGGCGTTGAGATCCGGGATCATTTCATCCTTGAGCCGCTCAATGGCGTCCTTCAGACGCAATTTCTCTTTCTTCAGGCGCTGCAGCAGGATCTGGTTCTGGTAGGGATAACTGTGCAATTCTGCGATCTTCGTGTCCAGCGCCCGGTGCTTGGTCTGCAACTCCAGCAAACGCATACCCGGAGTCATCAACTCATTGGCTGCATCTGCATCGGTATCCGGGCCGGCGCCGTTTTGGGGTGGCTCACTCATGGTGTTATCTATAGTACCGCTGTTGTTATGAATCAAGTGTTACGTCATCAGGGTGCAACTTTATACCCTCCGGTGCACCTCGTCACTCATAATAATCGCACCATGACCTCATCACAGCCCGCTTTGTAACAGCTGCCGCCACAGGGGGTTAGCCGCTTCGGCGAAGGCGTAGAAATCGGGACTGAGCAGGGAGTCCTGGCAGTTGTAGCGCAGGGGCTGACCATCCATGCCCTGCAGGCTGCCACCGGCCGCCTCCAATACAGCCTGCCCGGCCGCCGTGTCCCATTCACAGCAGGGCGAGAAACGCGGATAAACATCACCGACACCCTCCGCCAACTGGCAGAACTTCAGGGCGCTACCACTGTTGAGCCTGGCTACCGGCCCCCAGTGCTCGTCCAGCCAATTGAGACAAGACTGCAGCCGGGGCCCGCCATGACGCCGACTGGCTAACACTGTTAGTGGCTGTCCCGGTTCCAGATCACGGGTGGCCAGCTCGCTAGTGGACCATGCCCCCCCTCCGGCATCCCGATAACAACACGCCTGCACGCCGGGGATACCGACATAAGCGGTCCGCTCCAACGGCAGATAAAGCACCCCCAGTACCGGCCGATGCGAGGAAATCAGGGCGATATTTATGGTGAACTCCCCGGTTCTGGCGAGGAACTCTTTGGTGCCATCCAGGGGATCAACCAACCAGTAACGGCGCCAGCTGCGCCGCTCGGCCAGCTCCTGCGGTGTAGACTCCTCCGACAAGACCGGAATATTGGCATCCAGCTCCGTCAGGCCGGCCTGCAACAGGGCATGGGAATCCAGATCGGCCCTGGTCAGCGGGGAATCGTCTCCCTTGGCCTCGTATTGGGTTGCATCAGGGGAGTGGTAATGGGCGCATATGGCATCCCCCGCCTCCCGGCACAGGCGCAGAAGAGGGGCAACCAGCTCTGGTAAATCCGGCACAGTGATGTCCAGTTAGGTTTGGGACACTATACCACTCCTGCCGCGCAGCAGGGATGGGTCTGATGCTACGACGCAGCAATCTGGTGCGCGGTGCGCGCCCTACCGACATTACGCGTGTGGCCCGGTTTGTCGGATGCGACATCTCCGTAGGGTGCGCAATGCGCACCAAAAAAGGCATAATCACTCCCAACACCCTTCACGGGGTACGCAATTGCCCATTAACAACCAGGCCGAGGACAACAAATGATCGACTGGGACAGCATAGACACCGTTTTGCTGGATATGGACGGCACCCTGCTGGACCTGCACTTCGACAATTACTTCTGGACCCAGCACCTGCCACAAATCTATGCTAAAAAACATCGGATCAGCGAGCAAGAATCCAGCGAGCGGCTGCACGATAAATTCAGCAGCGGCCAGGGCACTCTGCAGTGGTATTGCCTGGATCACTGGTCGCAGCAACTGGACATGGACATCCCCGCCTTGAAACGCGAGTTGCGGCATATGATCAGCGTCAGGCCTCACGCCATTGAATTCCTGACCCGATTACACGGCAGCCACCGGGACATGGTGATGGTCACCAATGCCCACCGCAAGACGCTGGAGATAAAAATGGATCATGTGGACATCACCCATTGGTTTGACCGGGTAGTGGTCTCCCACGACCTGCAGTCACCCAAGGAAGACCAGGCCTTCTGGCACAAATTACAGGAATTGCACCCCTTTGATCCCACTCGCACCTTGCTAATAGACGATACCGAGCAGGTACTGGACTCAGCCAGGACCTACGGCATCGCCCACCTGCTGACCCTGCTGCAACCAGACAGCCAACGCCAGAAACGCATCGACACCCGCTTTCCCGGTGTGCACCATTTCGACGAAATTATGCCCGACGAGGCGCCACAATGAGCGACCAATCCCTCCAGCCGAAAAAACTCCGCCTGGACAAATGGCTGTGGGCGGCGCGCTTCTTCAAAACCCGCAGCCTGGCCAAAGCCGCCATCGACGGGGGCAAAGTCCACATGACGGGCCAACGGGTGAAGGCTTCCAAAGAGATCAGTGTGGGCGACACCCTGCAGATACGCCAGGGCTGGGATGAAAAAATGGTGCGGGTGAAGGCGTTATCAGGCCAGCGGCGCGGCGCTCCACAGGCACAATTACTGTATGAGGAAACGCCACAAAGCCGCGCCAAACGCGAGGCGCAAGCCGCGGCTCGCAAGGCCGCCGGCGGCATGATAGATCGCCCCGCCCAGCGCCCCAGCAAGAAACAGCGGCGGCAGATTCATCGGTTTAAGGATTTTTCCGAGTAGGTGTCTGGTGTACTGTAATGAATAAAGTGTGCATTCAGTGATTCGCCCGAAGGGGGTCACCCGAAGGGAGATATATTAGGCCACCG